>CAYUJK010000586.1:0-2308 GCA_964444895.1 uncultured Roseivirgaceae bacterium | reverse complement strand
TTTATAAAAATATGGTAGCTTTGGTGGATTGATTTGCAGGGACTTTTTTTTAATTGATAGATGATAGGGCTTTTCACGGATATTGAAAATCTGCCTCCTTCTTTTATTCCACAGATTGTGGTGAATAATGCTAATTTTCACTATGTGGAATCGGTAGAGGAGAGCGACTTTGTGTTGTTGCCATTTTGGGAAGTGCTGTATGAATATTCAGACAAGCAGTATCTCAGTCACAGTCTTGATCCTACGGTGCGGTCAAAGGTTCAGAAATCTGTTGACGGACTGTTGGCCAAAGCCAGGGAATTCAACAAGCAGGTGCTGGTGATCAACTGGAGCGACGATGAAAAAGAGATTCCCATAGAAAACGCCGTTTTTTTTCGTACTTCCCTCTATATGTCGCGGCGGCGCCCGAATGAATTTGCGTTTCCTTCCTGGAATGGCGACCTGATCACAGACTTCAACAAGGGTAAACCGGACATCAGAAAGAAGTCCAGAAAGCCTTATGTGGGCTTTCGGGGTTCTTCCCGGCCGCTGGGCATTACCCTTTTCGATTTGTACCGCTATAACCTGAACTATGTTAACCGGGCACTGAGCAGCTTCCGCCTATCACTTGTGCCCCGGCACCAGTGGAACCAGGGGCAGATTCTCCGAAAGAAGGCTATGACGAGCCTGATGGGAAACAGGCAGATTCGGACGGATTTCAAGGTGATTACGCGAGGATACATCAACCAGCGGGATCCCTCGGCCAAGCGATTTAACCGCAACAGATTCGTGGAGAATATTTTTAATAACGACTATGTGCTTTGCGTAAGGGGTGCAGGCAACTACTCATTCCGGTTTTACGAAACGCTCTCGGCAGGTAGAATTCCCCTGTTTATCAATACGGATTGCGTGTTACCGCTTGATTTTCAAATCGACTGGAAAAAATACTGCGTATGGGTAGAGGAGTCGGATGTGAACAAAATCGACCAGATATTACTCGATTTTCATAATGATCTTTCTGACGATGACTTCCAGGAGCTTCAGGTGAATATCAGGAAGATTTGGGATGAGCATATTTGTCCGACCGCATTCTACAGCAATATGGAATGCCACTTTCGCCATATTGGTATGTTGAACCCCTAACGCTTAATAGGCGTAGTCTCAAAATTTTTGTGCAAGATAAATGACTGGAACCCTTCCGGATTGGCCTTATATTGCTTGTTTTCCAGCCCCTCCCGCACTTTTTGTTGGTTTAGTTGCCGCATTCGCCGCAGTTCCACCTCTTTGTCATAGTTTTTTGCCCTTAGCGTGTTGGTGTGTTTAATGGTTCTGAGGAAGTTTACAGTTTCCGAAGTGTGAACCTGGCAGTTTATGGCTTCCGCTCGCCTGATGAGGTCCAGGTCTTCCTCTCCGTAAGGCAGCAGGTCTTCGCGGTAGCCGCCCAATTTCTCGAAGTGAATTTTGCTCATCGCTATGCGCCCGCAGGTATCGAAATACCGAAAGTCGCTCTTCGAAAAGCGAAGTATGCTGTGCATACCGTGCAGTTGATAGTGGTGATTAATAAAAAAAGCATTGTCTTTCCCGAGATAATTGTCAGCATCCAGGTTCACGACGACGTCGCCAGTTGCCAACCGGTGTGAAAGGTTTTTGGCCATGGACATGTGGAACGTTTTAGGATCAGGAGTTTTGTAGTACACAACGATGCCTTTTTCGATGTAGCTGCCGAGGTGTCCCTTTACCCATTCATCCATGTCGTCCGCAGAGTTGTAGTTCACCAGAATGAATTCAACATGGGGGTAGTCAAGGTTGTCCAGGATATTTTTGATGTAGGTCTTTTTCAAGTGCTGTGTGCGACCCATGCAAGTGGTGCAGTAGGATATTTTCAATTGCCCGGTCGGCTGGTATATTTCGGATGGAAGCTTTTTGTCCTTCCGGGGCGTCAGCCATGTGGCCACGTAAATGAGTACAAAACGCTTGAACATCTCAAAAAGCCAGGTATTCTTCATGTTTATGTTTTTCTGTAAAGGTAGAAATATCCGGCAATAATTTCACTATACAAATAATTTATAGTAATTAACAAAGATTTCGTAAGTTTGCAGATGATGAAACGATACCTACAGCTCGACTTTTTGCGAGGGCTCTGTCTCCTGGTGATGACCATTGATCACTTTGGTAACTTGAGTCTGGTGGAAATTTTTGGATTTATCAGTGCTGCGGAAGGCTTTGTATTTATTTCGGGCATCGTTTCGGGCATCGTGTACTATCGAAGACGGCAAAAAGAGAGCTTTGAAACATTGAGAACATCGGCTTTTCAACGGGCCTTCCAACT
>CAYUJK010000585.1:0-2308 GCA_964444895.1 uncultured Roseivirgaceae bacterium | reverse complement strand
CCACTGCCAGGCGGCTACCATGCCATGCATGGCCAAAAGCATCCTGTCGAAGGGTTGACCGGTGCTCTCGGTAATCAGATTTTTAGCTTCCTTATATCCTTGTTTTTCATAGACGGCAAGAATCTTTACGGTATTTTCTTCTGCTGTTTTTTCTCTCCGTTGTGGTGTGTAGCCCATGGCTTCAATCATCGATTCAGCTGTTCGCCATGTGGACCAGGGATTCTGGCCGGTGACAAGATTGCCATCGCGAACAACATTTTCCAGGTACATATAGCCTTCGGAAAAGTGTGCGCCTTTTTCGACCAATTTATCCTGCAGGAGAAATGGAAATATTTCCGCCGCGTCAGGCATTAGCAGCAGTTCTTCTTTGTTGGAAAATCCGCAGACCTTTTTATTTTTCAGCAATGCGCCGCCATTTCCGAGCTTCACATTTACCAAAGCAGCTGGTCCGTGGCAAACGGCCCCAACAACGCGACCCGAGGAATACATCTCGCGAACAATGGACTGAATGTGTTCATTGCCGGGGAAGTCAACTACCGCTCCCTTACCGCCTACCAAATAGATCGCTTCGTAGTCGCCGGCGTTGATGTGTGCCACTGGCAGGCTGTGGAGCACTTTGTGCTGTGCAATGCTGTCGTTCACGAAAGCAAAATCGAAGGCGCCCATATCGTCCCAGTCGATCACTACCGGAGGCTCGCCACCTTTTGGACTGGCTACGTCTACATCAAAGCCATTTGCCTGAAACACATAGTACGCCCGGGCGAGCTCCGTCAGCTCATAGCCCGTGCTTTTATTGCCGGGTCCGATGCGATCACAACTCGTTACCAGTGCAAGTATTTTTCCCCTATGAGCAGGCCTGTCTGTAGTAAGATAGGGGATATCTTTAGGAAGGGTTTTGCCAATATGGCTTTTTTCATCGTCGGAAGGCAGCAAGCTCATGAGCCAAAAGCAAAAAATGGAGAGCAAGGTGATCACGGTGGCCAGCACGATCAGTGACCATTTTACAATAGGATTTTTCATACATTGGAATTTTAAGTTTCCGGCAAACCTATATCGGCGGGAGCTAAAAGGCTTCCTAAATGACCATTTCGTAAGAGCAAAAGATCATTTGATCAGCTCGTTCCGGTGTTGAAGGGGTGTTTTTCCGGTTTGTTGTTTGAAGGCCGTGTTGAAGCTGGAGATGCTGTTAAATCCTACCTCGTAGGCAATAGCGGCGATGGTGTAATGGCTGTATTTTTCGTCTTGAAACAGCCTGATCGATTCGTTGATTCGGTGTTGGTTGATGAATTGGTTGAAATTGGTATGGCTTTCTTTATTGATGGCGAGCGACAACACTTGCGGGCTCACACCAAGGGTGTGGCTCATGGATTTCAACGTGATTCCTGAGTCCCTGAATTGTTTCTGCCCCTTTATCAACGCAAGTGCTTTTGCAAAAATATCCCGAACCTGTGCATCCGAAACCGGTGTGGTCTTGTATTTCGTATTGTGGATCATTTTCACATATCCCTTTTGGATAATGACGAAACTCATCACATAGGCTACCGATGTGTACAATATGGGTCCCACGACATAGGGAATGAAATCGTCGAACAGATTTAGTACATAAGCCAGCCAAACAGCCATTAGAGCAATCAGCAAAAGCCGGAGCAGGCGGTATGTAGTCGTTTGATCGCCCTGATTTTTTATCTTAAGAATGCGAGTGTAGGTCATGACGAGGTACGCCAGGTAGTGCCCGTAGTAGGCGGTAAACAATGCTACAAAGATGCTTGTAGGAAGGTTTTCGGTCCAGTTGTCGTTGATGAGAACGCCAAAAGCCAGGGCCGGCAATAGCGGTGCAAAGTGAATCAGGTGTTTCTTTTTTAGGGCGAAAGACCTGTCAATAGTGGAAAGTGTGTAAAGGTAAAAAAGCGGACCAATGGCCAGCATGGTCGCCAGGCCGGAGAATACAATTTTGATGTCCAGATCATTCGTAAATTCCAGAAAAACCGATTTTCCCACCCGAAAGGAAAGGACTAACAAGAGCAGGCTCAGCAGTCTATTGGAAGTGTGGCTTCCGTGCCTGAAAAACAGCAGGGAGATAGCCAGGAAAATTCCGTGAACCACCCCCAGGCCGCTGAAAATGATAAGAGTAATGCCGCCTACCGTCATGGCCGCTAAAATAGAAAGAAATAGACAAATCGTATTTGCAAAGCCTGGTTATTACAGGGCCAACGCAATTTGCTTTTTGCATTATGGGTTCGAAGGCCTGGCTTACCGGTCATTGCCGTCAGTTTAGTGTGTGTCGGGAAATTTTGAGGTCAAATAAAAC
>CAYUJK010000584.1:0-2311 GCA_964444895.1 uncultured Roseivirgaceae bacterium | reverse complement strand
CTGGTGAATGCCCTCACCTATCACTTTCAAAACCTCCCTGAGATGAAAGGCAACGAGGGCCGGCCGGGGTTGGTACATCGCATTGACAAAGACACTTCTGGCCTATTGGTAATTGCCAAAACCGAGGAGGCAATTAATGGTCTCGCCAAACAGTTCTTCGATCATTCGATCGAACGCACCTATTACGCCATCGTTTGGGGTGAACCTGATCCGGCAGAGGGGACCATCAATGTAAACCTGGGACGAAGCTTAAAGGACCGTCGCGTTACGGCGGCATTCCCCGAAGCAGATTTTGGCAGGCATGCCATCACCCACTACAAGACACTAAGGAATCTGAGGTATATATCGCTCGTACAGTGCAACTTGGAAACGGGCCGCACACACCAGATTCGTGCACACATGAAACACATCGGTCATCCGCTTTTCAACGATGCCACCTACGGCGGAGACAAAGTGCTGAAAGGCTCACAGTTTTCGAAATACAAGTCGTTCGTAGAAAATTGCTTTCAAGTCATTCCCCGGCAGGCTCTCCACGCCAAATCGTTGGGATTTATCCATCCCATCACAAAAAAATTCATGCAGTTTGACTCAGACCTCCCCGAAGACTTTGTAAAAGTGCTGGAGAAATGGGAGCACTACGTGAAATACAATTGACAGCAGCTTCCGGGCGACATTACCAGAAAACTTGATTTTGTCATTCTTACGGAGGAGGAATCTCAGAAAGCCTCACTTCTATTAGCCGGTAGTACAGAGGAAAGAAAAGAACGAAAGCACACTTCACCGTCATTGCGATCCGCCCAACAGGCGGAGTGGCAATCTCGCACTATATGAGTGTGGAAACAGCAGCGAGATCGCCATCTCTTTTGTCCTTTTCCTGGTGTAGCTACTGGGCTCACAAGATTGCTCTTCTTGGCTTGAAGGTGAAAAAATGTTGATTTTGGAACGTTATCACCTATTATCATTGAAAAATGGTCATATTTCATTAACATTATTCCGTCTCAACATTGGCTAAAGCAACAAATGGAAGAACTTGAGAAGGCAAGAAATTTTTTTGCACATAATAGGATGCTATTACCTTCATAGTTTCATAGGATCTATATGTAAATAGCAGATTAGAACCGTGTAACCGGATTATAGTGAAAGCTGGTGACAGTCTAAAAATATGCTCAGTACATCTAAAAAGAGCTTTGGCGGCGGACAGTAATCACTTTAAGTTCGTTAATGCTCTTATAGTTAACCAGTTAAAACCAGGCAATGAAAAAGATTCTACTACTAATTCTAATGGCCCCTCTGCTCGTTCAAGCGCAGTATTTCAGTGGGGAAATCACCTATGAGATCAAAATAATTCCTAAGTCCGACACCTCAAACTTAGATGCTATTATGAGTATGAAACACGGGACAACGGCATCTTATATAATTACTTCCAAGCGCTACAAATCAGTCTATTTCAAAGAGGGCAAATACAGCTACTCTTATACCTACGATGACGAGACAAAAAGAATGTTTGACGACTACGCTGATAGGCCGTATGTGACATACCGAGATTCAAGACGATCAGAAACGGAATACTATGGCTCGACAATCCTGAAAGACAGCACATTGAACATTCTGGGTCATAATTGCTTTATGGTAGTATCGGAGGCTGACTTTGGAACCTCCAAAACTTACTATGCGGATGGCATCAAAGTGAACTACGCAGATTTTGAGGGTCATAAGGTTGGGAATTGGTATGACAAACTTAAAGAAGTAGATGGATCACTCAAGCTAAAGACTATTACGGAGTACGAGACCCACTTTGATATTCAGGAAGCCGTAAAAATTGAATCGAGAAAAATAAAGTCGAAAGAATTTGACCTTCCCGATAAGCCGGTGGCAGCGTCTTTCACTGCTTTGGACAAACAAGTGGAAATGAAGCAGCCCACTCAAGATCAAATTTTGTGTTACCAACAGAAAGTAGGCGCAGTATCCAACCCAAATGGCGAGAAATTTACGAGCTACGTTAGCTTTCTTCTGCAAAAAGACGGGCAAGTAAAATTTGTAGAACCATTCGAAGAAGACGATTCCGGGCTGTACAAAGTAGCCGTAGATGTTGTTGAAAACTGCGGCTTTCAGTTTGAACCCGGAATGATCCAGGGAGAGCATGTAGATTCCCAGGTATTTTTCCCAGTGGTGTTCTTGAAATGAAAATTGGGGGGGACCCGAAGAAGAGTTCCCCACTACGTCCTATACGCGCACAGCAAATTGCCTCGGAAATCCCGCACTGTGCTTGGAAGACATCCCCCTTAATCCCCCTTCCAAGGGGGAGTTTCCG
>CAYUJK010000583.1:0-2317 GCA_964444895.1 uncultured Roseivirgaceae bacterium | reverse complement strand
CACTTTACAACATCGATGAATTATTGAAGTTGGGAGCGAAGGTAAAAGCACACGATCCGGAGGCGATGGAAAATGTTCGGGAATTGTATGGTGATAAGATTGAGCTTTGTAGTAATCAATATGATACCCTTGACGGGGCAGATGCTCTTCTGATCGTTACGGAGTGGCCGGTATTTCGTCAGCCAGAGTTCGATACCATTGCTTCCAAGTTGAAGAATAAAGTTATCTTTGATGGCCGAAACCTGTACAGGGTAGATGAAATGGAGCAGCTCGGCTTTACATATTTCAGTATTGGTAGAAAAGAAATCCATGTCTAAGAAAAGAGTATTAATAACGGGAGCCGCCGGATTTTTAGGCTCCCATTTGTGCGATCGTTTTATTAACGAGGGTTATGAGGTAGTCGGGATGGACAACCTGATTACTGGAAGTCTGAAAAATATTGAGCATCTGTTTAAGTTGCCCGAGTTTACATTTTATGATCACGATGTGTCTAACTTCGTGCATGTATCTGGCAAACTGGACTACATTCTGCACTTTGCCTCGCCGGCCAGTCCTATCGATTATTTGAAAATACCCATTCAGACGCTCAAGGTAGGCTCGCTGGGTACCCATAATCTTTTGGGCTTGGCAAAAGACAAAAAGGCCCGAATACTCGTGGCATCTACCTCAGAGGTATACGGTGATCCGCACGTACACCCTCAAACCGAGGACTACTGGGGCAATGTAAATCCTGTGGGGCCAAGAGGTGTATACGACGAAGCCAAACGTTTTCAAGAAGCCATGACCATGGCATACCATACATATCACAAAGTAGAGACCCGTATGGTTAGGATTTTCAATACCTACGGCCCCCGGATGAGGCTAAACGACGGCAGGGTGCTGCCGGCTTTCATAGGGCAGGCGCTGAGAGGCGAAGACCTTACCATTTTTGGCGATGGGTCGCAGACCAGGTCTTTTTGCTATGTGGATGACCTGGTAGATGGGATCTACAGGTTACTGCTCTCGGACTACAGCGGGCCGGTCAACATCGGAAACCCGGACGAGATCACAATCAAAGAATTTGCCGATGAGATCATTAAATTAACCGGCACAACCCAAAAGGTGGTGTTCAAGCCATTGCCAAAAGACGACCCCACCCAAAGAAGACCTGATATTTCTTTAGCAAAAAAACTGTTAAATTGGGAGCCCAAAGTCTCCCGTAGCGAGGGCTTGAAAATTACCTATGAGTATTTCAAGTCTTTGTCTGAGGAGGAGTTGTATAAAAAGGAACACAACAACTTCGAGAAATACATAAAGAAATAAATGGCGAAAAGAAGCATTTTGATAACGGGCGGCGCCGGATTCATCGGCTCGCACGTTGTCAGATTATTTGTAAAAAAGTATCCGGAATACCTCATCGTAAACCTTGACAAATTGACCTATGCGGGCAATTTGGAGAATTTGACGGATATTCAGGATGTACCCAATTACCGCTTTGTAAAGGGCGATATCGTAGATCAGCCTTTCGTCGAACGGCTTTTTGCTGAATACAATTTTGACGGCGTCATCCATCTGGCAGCAGAATCTCACGTTGACCGCTCTATCTCCAATCCCACGGAGTTTATTCATACCAACATTCTGGGTACCGTATCTTTGCTCAACGCTGCCAAAAGCCATTGGCAGAAGGATTTCTCCGGAAAGCGCTTTTACCACGTTTCCACTGACGAAGTGTATGGCTCATTGGATGAAGGTGGGTTTTTTACGGAGTCAACTGCCTATGATCCGCAGTCGCCTTATTCTGCTTCCAAAGCAAGCTCCGACCATTTTGTGAGGGCCTACAGCAATACCTATAAAATCCCGGTAGTGGTCAGCAATTGTTCGAATAACTACGGGCCAAATCAGTTTCCGGAAAAGCTCATACCCCTGTTTATCCATAATATCAAAAACAATAAACCTCTCCCAGTCTACGGAAAGGGGGAAAATGTTCGCGACTGGCTTTATGTGGTAGATCATGCCGTGGCCATCGACCTGGTGTTTCACCGGGGAAAATTGGGAGACACCTACAATATCGGGGGCTTTAACGAGTGGAAAAACATCGATTTGATAAAAGTAGTGTGTCGGGTGATGGATGAGAAATTAGACAGGACTCCGGGCTCTTCTGAGAAACTGATCACCTACGTAACGGACCGGGCTGGTCATGACCTGAGGTATGCCATCGATGCTACGAAAATCATGAAAGAACTGGGCTGGAAACCTTCGTTGCAGTTCGAAGAGGGCATCCGAAAAACCATTGACTGGTACCTGGAAAATGAAACCTGGCTCCATCATGTCACTTCTG
>CAYUJK010000582.1:0-2319 GCA_964444895.1 uncultured Roseivirgaceae bacterium | reverse complement strand
TTTCAAAAGAAGGATTGGGAAATTCGGAGCTGGCCTTCCTGCGCTGGGAAATTGAGAGAGGTGTGCTGAATCCCCTGGATGATGCTACCCAATGTGGAAGCGCCTGGTGGAGAAATGTCAACAGTTCGTTCATTTACCACAGCACCCTGGCGGATCTCATCCACGAGTCGGGAGAAACCTTCCCACAGTTGCCCACGCCGGTTCAGCTTTGGCTTGATTATATTCAAGCCCCTTCGGAAACCACCTGGTACCGCGCCCATAATGCGAGTATTTTAAGGGGCTACCTGGATCATTACGCCGAGATTTATAAAGAAAATAAATACGAATGGTATTTTGTGAACATCGTACTGTACCGGCTGCTATTTGCCCAGGCTATGGTGGAAGGGGTGGAATTCGGTAGGTTGGGTAAGCTGCTGGCCGATCCGCGCGGTCCTGCGGTGGGAATCATCACTGACATTGGCACCTTTTATCCGAGACACTATCCTCTTTCCAGGGCCGATATTGTCGCCATTATGCACAAGTCGCACAATATTTTTGGCTTTTTTGAGGACCTGCTCGATGAAGTGATCATACTGCCGCAACTGGACGGGCTTTACCATGAGGCCGCCGGCTGGAATCAGGAACCTGAAACCGTGAACCTGGTGAGCAACGGCGTGCCCGCCTATCCGGAAAAATTGCCAGTTTCGGTATCGCAACGCATTATCAATTTTATTTTCCGTATCCTGCACCGGATATTTGTTTAACCTACAGATAAAATGAACAAATTAGGATGACATTGATATTGGTCTGTCTGACCACGCTGAAGGCGTGGAATGTTTATAGACATGCATTAAGCATGATGGGTGCGACCCCGACGGGGTCGAATCCTTTTGATTGTCTATTAGGCTATAAACATTGGAATCCTTCGGATTCAGAAAGCAAAGAGTACATCATCACTATAAATGGAAAATACAAATTGAGACCCTCAAGTTTGAACCCACTATGAATGCACCAAAAAAGAAAATCGCTGTGCTGGGCAGCGGGCCTGCCAGCCTGGCCGCCGTATACGAACTCACCAGCTATCCCAAATGGCAAGAACACTACGAAATTACCGTGTACCAGATGGGATGGCGGCTCGGTGGCAAGGTAGCTACGGGCCGGGGCCCGAAGCAGCGCATAGAAGAGCATGGCATACACATAGCCCAGGGCTGGTACAACAACACCTTTCGCCTGATCGAAGACGCCTTCAAAATATGCAAGGAAAATAATCTTACCCCGGCCAGTCCCTTCCAGAAATGGCAGGATGCCTTTGACAGGGAAAACACCACTTTGCTCACTCACTACGACCGGGCAAACAATAAGTGGATCAAAAAAAATATCGTTTTCCCCACCAACGATCTCGTACCTGGTCAGGGTGGTCAAACGCCGCTATCGGTGCTCTTGAAGGAGGTAATTGAGTTGATCATCGAAATGCTCCTCGGCAATAAAGCAGAAGCGGGCATGCTTTCATTCCTCGAAAAAGAAAAAGAGGCAGCAGCGCGCGTCAGGGTTCCCTCCTGGATGCAGGGGATAGTGGAGGAAATAAAATCGCTGCACAAAGACAAGCCCGGCCACCTGGCAGAACTAAAATACCTTCACCATGCTGCGGACCTGATGGAGAAACTAAAACAGACAAGAGAGAAAAAAGGAAAAGAGCACCTCGACCTTATCAAGATTATCGTGGGGATATTGGAGCTCGTCCATGAAGGCCTGGTGTTTTTATTCGAAGACCTGGCGAAAAGCGTCGAAAAAGTGTATTGGCTGTTTGTAATGATCGAATTTGGGCTGGTAAATATGATCGGCATTTTGAAAGACGTGTATGACCCTGCTACCGGAAAGCTCGACTTCACCCGCATCAATCACCTCGACTATCGCGCGTGGCTCAAGAGTCACAAAGCAACGGTGCTCACCCTGGAGTCTGCCGTCACTCGATTTCTCTACACAGGCACATTCCATAACCTGAGCGGCACGGACGGACAGGGAAGAATAGCCGCAGGGGTGGCACTCAACTTTCTCACGTTAGCAGGAGGATACAAAGGCTCTTTTGTATGGAAATTCAAAGGCGGCACAGCCGATACCATGATCTCGCCCATCTACAAAGTACTTGAATTCCGGGGGGTGAAGTTTAAATTTTTTCACAAAACCGAGCAGGTACACTACTCCGATACCGGCGACATAGAAGAAATAACGATGGGCGAGCAGGTGACGCTCAAAAAGGATCCCTACCGGCCTACCTACCAATTCAAAGGCCTCGACGTTTGGCCTGCGCACCCACTCTACGAGCAGATTGACGACAAGCAA
>CAYUJK010000581.1:0-2322 GCA_964444895.1 uncultured Roseivirgaceae bacterium | reverse complement strand
CCTCTGTGAATGGAGAATACTGGGGGCTGCTGAACCTCAGGGAGCGCTACGACCACCACTACCTGGAACGGAAATATGGCGTAACGGAAGAGGAACTCGACTTCCTGGGTGGAAATGCCGAAGTAGACACAGGGGACGATGTCCACTACCTGATGATGCAGAACTACATAGAGACCAACAATTTGGCTGGCAAAGACGCCTACGACTATGTAAAGACCCTGATGGATGTGGACAACTTTATAGACTACCAGATTGCCCAGATCTATGCAAGAAATACCGACTGGCCTGGCAACAATATTGAGTATTTCCGCAAAAGAACGGCACAATACGAGCCTGACGCGCCGTACGGGCAAGACGGTCGCTGGCGATGGTTGATGTTTGACGCCGATCATGGATTTGGCTGGAGCGGCGGCGAAAGCTATACGCACAACTCGTTGCAAAACGCCAGCGGGGATTTGAGCCGGCCCCGGTTGATCATGCGACAACTGCTCGAAAACCAGGAATTCCGAAATAGCTTCATCAACCGCTATGCCGATCTGATGAACACGGCGTTTACACCGGAAAGGCTCATTGCTTTGATCGATGAAATGGCGGATAATATTGAGGAAGAAATCCCCATTCACCGGGCCCGATGGAACACCCTGCACAATTGGGAAGACCATGTGCAGCAGATGCGCACCTTTGCGGCGGAGCGCCCCGCGTACGCACGCTCGCACGTCAGGAGCCGCTTTGGTATCAACAGCAACATCACCGCTACGCTGAATGTCTCAGATGCCTCTCAGGGGTACATCCAAATCAACACTGTGGAAATAAAGGAAAGTACGCCCGGCATACCCGCCAATCCCTACCCTTGGGAAGGGGTCTATTTTCACAATATTCCCATTACCGTGATCGCCATTCCCCGGCCGGGCTTTAGGTTCAGCCATTGGTCAGGCGCCAGCAGCAGTGGCCGGGCAAAAATAACGCTGACTCCCATGGAGGACTTTTCGCTGGAAGCTCACTTTGTGCCAGAGGAGAGCGGCACCCGCGAGCTTTTGTATTTCTGGCTGCTGGATAGTAATATCCCTAACGACACACCCCTATCCCAGATCAATGCCTCTTATTCACTTGACGACCAACATGCCACTCTCACGTTTCAATCGGTCTTCGGCACAGAATACCCTTACGCCGAAGGGCACCCCAACTGGCGCAAAGGTTCACTGGAGCGCCGCAACGCCCCTACCCCACTCAACTATCTGCCGCAAGCCAATGAGAATATAAGCTATGAAGATGTGGAAATGCGTGGCCTCCAGGTAAAACAACCCTTCCTGGGCAATGGCGCGGAAAACACCTTAATTTTCACTTTTTCTACAGAAAACCGCCAGGATATCCGGCTTAGTTTTGCCGCAAAAGATGAAGACGCTGCTAAGGAACTGAAAGTTGAATACTTTGACCCTAAAGCCAATGAGTGGACCCACGAGAACGCAACCAACGCTACCCTTCCTCTCTCGGAAGACTATCAGAAATTGATTGTCGATTTTACCCATGTTTCGCTGGCTTCCGATAACCCCTCTTTCAAGGTTCGTGTCCGCTTTGGCGGTGTCGATATGGCCAAGGACAATGGTGACAGGGTTACATTTAACAATTTTGCAATAGAAGGGAGCAATTATTCGCCCATCACGCAAACAGAAGAAAATATGCCCTTGGAAGAAAAAGCTGTTTTCCTTTATCCCAATCCCGCCGCTAACCATGTGATTATTCAGGCGCCGGCTTCATTGGGAGGCGCTGAATACCGCCTCTATGATCTATATGGTAGAGTAGTGGTAAGCGGAGTCCTTCAGGGACAAAAATCCCTGGTAGCTTTAGATCATTTACCCGCTGGCATTTACTTCGTAAAAGTTGGAAACAACGAGGAACACACTTTTAAACTCATTCGCAGTGAATAAAAAATGAAGCAAAGGTTAGCTCCGCTATGGCTTACGGTTGTTTTTCACGTTCGATTTTACGAATTTGGGCAGCGTTTTTTTAAACGGATGAAATTCCCGCTGCAATCAACGCAACAATATTCCAACGCTAAATGACAAACCAACGCTATGAAACCTAACCAGATTTTTGTTTTAACCCTCATACTACTATCTGTTTCCGCAACGGGCAACACCCAGCCGATTCACGAAGAAACCTTCGTTTCCATCGGTGGAATCGAACAATGGGTAACTATCAATGGCGAAGACGCATCGAAGCCCGTCATTTTATTTGTTCATGGCGGGCCAGGCAGCACGCTAAGCCCTTATGCCGAAAACATCTATGGCGAATGGACGAAAGACTTTGTACTCATCCAATGGG
>CAYUJK010000580.1:0-2335 GCA_964444895.1 uncultured Roseivirgaceae bacterium | reverse complement strand
AGGACATCCTTTGTAGTCAGTATTTTGGTCGGGCGTGTCATCTACATGATCTCCATCAGTGCAGGAACCCGGTGTACCGAAGATATGGAGGAGTCCGAAATAGTGCCCCAACTCGTGGGTAGCGGTGCGCCCTTTATCATAGGGCACCCTCAGGTTAGAAAAGCTTCCTTTTGCATTGCTTCCAAAAGACTTGTAATCTACCACTACACCATCGGTAAGCCGGTTTTCGGTGGGCTCATGTTCCAGGCCGGGGAGGTTGATATCCGGAAACTGGGCATACCCGAGGTTGTCACCCACCAGGTCGCATACCCAAATATTGACGTAGTCTTCGGCAGGCCAGTAGCTTTCGGCCTTGAGTTGCTCATCATCAGAAATGTTCCATACGGATTTGCTGCCCTGCTTGCGCACAATACCATTGGTAGGCAGGCCGTCGGGATCGCGCCGGGCCAACACAAACTGCACCTTCATTTTTCCAGCTAGCGAAGCAAACTCCGCAGGCGTTTGTGTTGTATCTGCATTATACCGGTTAAAATCTTCGTTGATGACTTCTATCTGTGAATGTATCTGCGCTTCTGAAAGGTTAGTCTCCTCGCCCAGCACTTCTCCTTTGTGAATGATGTGTACGACTACCGGTATGAGTATGGGGTCTTCGGCCGTGCGGCGTATGCCCAGGTTTTGAAACACCTTTCGGCTGTTAAGCCATTCTTCAAACATCCTGTCGCTTACTTTCTTTCCTGATCGTTGCTGAAGGGAACGGTACATATCGGTAGCGCACCTTTCCTGCGCATGAAGAAAAGGGGAACATAGGAATAACAGGGTAACCGATATGAAGAAAAAGGGCTTCAATGGCTATGTGTTTTCTACATCCCGGGCAGTTTGGCGCCGGGATCTCCCGGGTTTGTGATGTTGATCGCCTCCACCGCCGTTACCTCGGGAACTGCTCTTTTTATTGATTCTTCTACCCCCGCTCTGAGGGTCATGGTAGACATTGGACAACTGCCACAAGCCCCCAAAAGCTCCAGCTTCACTACTTTGTCCGCGGTGATTTCCAAAATCTTCACATCACCACCATCTGCTTCCAGATAGGGCCGGATGCCATTCAAGGCTACTTCTACCTTTTCCAACAAGATAGTATCGGCAGATACTTTTTTCATTATTATGCTTTTATTTCTACCACTTTTGTCTTTTCCATATTGGCATTCCTGATGGCCACCTGCTGCGCAAGCCGCTCTGCTATTTCTTTGAATGCCTGAGAACTTACATCGTCTTTAAGTACCGAGGGGTAACCGCTATCGCCGCTTTCCCTGATTCCCTGCACCAGCGGCACTTCTCCTAAAAACGGTGCTTCATATTTTTCTGCCAGCTTTTTCCCGCCTTCTTTCCCAAAAATATAGTACTTATTTTCGGGCAGCTCTTCGGGAGTGAAGTAGGCCATATTTTCGATAATGCCCAGCACGGGCACATTTATCTGCGGTTGCCTGAACATGGCCAGCCCTTTTGTGGCGTCGGCCAAAGCCACCTTCTGCGGAGTGGTAACGATAACAGCGCCTGTTACAGGCACCATCTGCACCAGCGTCAGGTGGATATCACTGGTGCCGGGTGGCAAATCGATAAGCAAGTAATCCAACTGACCCCAGTCGGCATCGGTGAAAAACTGCTTCAATGCCGAGCTCGCCATCGGGCCTCGCCACACAATGGCATTATCTGCCGGCGCCAGAAACCCTATCGAGATGAGCTTCACGCCGTATTGCTCTATCGGTATAATTATGTTCCGCTCTCCTACCTGCCGCACTTCCGGTCTCTCATTCTCGCAGTTGAACATAGTGGGCATTGAGGGCCCATAGATGTCGGCGTCAATCAGCCCTACCTTCGCACCGGAAGACGCCAGCGCCACAGCCATGTTGGCTGCCACGGTAGATTTTCCCACCCCACCCTTTCCGGAGGCTATTGCTATGATGTTCTTCACATCCGGCAGCAGCGCCTCCTGGCTTCGGGCCGAGGTAACCGCCGAAGACATTTCTATCTCCAACTGTATGGCGCCATCCACTCCGAATACCGCCGCTTCGCAGTCTTTTCTGATTATCTCCTTCAATGGGCATGCAGGGGTGGTCAGTTCCACCGTAAAAGACACACTCTTCCCCTCTACCTGTAGGTTCTTGATCATTCCCAAGCTCACCAAATCTCTTCCCAAATCCGGGTCTTTCACCGTTGAAAGTGCCTTCAGGATTACATCTTTTGTCAAATGCATTATACCGTGTTAATGTTTACTGATTCCGTTTCTGTAATGCAATTGCAAATATCGGAATTATTTTGTGGAATTCAGGTATCGCGAAGA
>CAYUJK010000579.1:0-2336 GCA_964444895.1 uncultured Roseivirgaceae bacterium | reverse complement strand
TATGAGAAAGACCAGAAAAGAACAGCCCATTTGAATAGCTTGGGTATCAGGGTTATTCGCTTTGAGAACAGGGAAGTTTTTGAAGATGTAGAGGCAGTATTAGAGAGGATTAGGGAGTGTTTTGGGGGTTGAGTTTTCTGGCAGGTGGAGGTGGTGTTTGTGTTTTGAGAGTTGGAGGGAGTCAACCCTTCCGTCCGCCATGCTGGCAGCCATCCCGAAGCGAGTTCGGGACAGGCTTTTCCCTTAGCAAGGGAAGGAGCCTGAAGTGCTAGTTTCACCTTTCAGGGACCCATGAAAATATCCAAGTTGATAGAACCTGCCCCATGAAAACCTTGAAAAACATGCTTGCACCACAGGCTCCCCTCCTTCGCAAGGAGGGGCTGTCTGCCGAAGGCAGACGGGGTGGTCAAACTACCCGCTAAACAAGCAAACGGATGGGGTGGTTAAACTACCCTCCAAACTCAGCCTATCAAACGACCCAGGCAATTAGTACCAAATGAAAAACCTCCTCATCATATACCCCCACTGGCCCCCGTCTAACCTGGCAGGGGTACATCGCCCACGGCTCATTGCCAACTTCCTGCCGGAGTATGGCTGGCACCCTATTGTGCTTACCGTTCATCCGGATTACTACGAAGAGCCACACGACTGGGACCTATGCAAAACCGTTTCAGATAAAATAGAAGTCCACCAAACCAAAGCCTATAAGGTTACTAAACCTCGCGTCATCGGCGATATCGGTTTGCGCGCATTCCCGTTCCTGTACCGAAAGGCGCTGCAAATCATCCGAAGCCGGGAGATTGATTTCATCTGGATTCCCATTCCTTCATTTTACACCGCCCTGCTGGGAAGGCTCCTTCATTGGAAAACCAAAACCCCTTATGGTATCGACTACATAGACCCCTGGGTGCGGGATCTTTCAGGCAGGAAAGATTGGCGCCATATACTTAGCAATGCCCTGGCCAGGTTCCTCGAACCCATCGCCATTAAAAAAGCGGCCCTGATCACCGGTGTTGCCGAAGAATACTATATGCCCGCATTGTTACGAAATTTCAGGAAGGAGACCATAAGGCACGGAGATTCATCTAGGTATTCTGAGAACAACTTTTACGTTCAGGGAACAGCTAAACAATTAAACCTGCCTCGCCGGCAGGCAGGCAATTCAACAATTAAACAAACACTCCATATTGCATTCCCGTACGGCTTCGACCCTCATGACCACGAAATAGAACTCGAAAATATCGACCTTCCCTGGAAAGATATACCCGATTGCAAGCCGCTGGTGTACGCGGGAGCATTTTTGCCCAATTCCCGGCAGTTTGTCGAAACCTTGTTTAAGAGCATCCGGGGACTGATGGATGAAGGGCGGTGGGATCAAAATATACGTTTGTTTTTCCTGGGCACAGGTCCTTATCCCGGTAAAAGCATAGTCGACTATGCAAAGGAATACGGAATTGAACCCATAGTTGAGGAAATACGCCGCCGCTTTCCCTTTCTGCACATCCTCCATTTTCTTTCAAAAAGCTACGCCGTGATGGTAATAGGCTCCACCGAAAAACACTATACAGCCAGTAAAGTTTTCCAGGCCATCCTGAGTAGAAAACCGGTGTTTGCCATCCTGCATGGCGAGAGTACGGCATATCAGGTATTGCAGGAAGTGCAAGCAGGAAAATTTTCGGTGTACTGGTCGGAGACTATTAAAGAAAGTGAATTATGCCAGGTTCTGGTTCGCACATTAATCGATCTTTTTGAATTTAGTGGTCGCTGGCATCCAAACTACCCATTACTTTACGATAAGTATTCTTCTTTTAAAGGAGTTGAAACACTATGCGGGGCATTAAATGAGCTTATTCCAGGAGAATAAAAGTAAATGAACCATTAAAGCAAAAAGTTATGCTTGAGAAACATTATTCTTGAGGAGCATAATTATGGATTGTAAAATTTTAAAGCTATTAAATAGAAAAGCAAAGGTTTGTTTTTTCTTAAAACAAATGAAATGTCGTGAGTATTTTTCTCTTGAATTTGAATGCGTCCGAAGTAAATATAAATGACACATCAAATTAGCTCAGTTAATCAAATTCATTTTGATTCTTAAAGTAGAAATTGACCATAATCGAATATTTGGGCTAGATATCTTAAGGTGTTTGGCCATAATGTTGGTATTGATTGCACACGGGAATTCTATATTGAAACCTATCATTAGCTCCACAAAGTTTATGGGACTTTGTGGATACTGGGGCGTAGAGCTATTCTTTGTTCTAAGTGGGTTTCTTATTGGAAATATACTGATAAAACTACACCAACAAGGACTGGATAGTAAATCGCTATATAACTTT
>CAYUJK010000578.1:0-2337 GCA_964444895.1 uncultured Roseivirgaceae bacterium | reverse complement strand
TGCCAAAAATACATTTTCTATGCGATGTTAAGAAAAAAGAATTGATTTTAAGACGCCAATACATTCATTCTATCAGGGAAATTACATTTATGATGGTGTATTGAGTATAACTATCCAAAAGTTTATTTCTGGATGATTTAACTGCTCTTATTCTCTCTCCCAATGCCAGTAGGTTCTCACTTCCTTCTGTTGATTATTGTGTATTGCCTTTTGATTGTTGAATAGTTAACCAAACAAGCTTTGGATTTTCCCACCCTCTCAGCAGGCGGCTGTATCCCTCCAACACGCACTCTTTGCTTCATAATTTACATCTATGCACCATAATTTATATCGATATCCGCAAATTTGACGCTTTTGGCGGCATAGCTGTTTAGCCGTCCGGCAGGCCCCACACTACCTTTACATCATCAAAAAATCTCTATTCATTTAACATTTTCAATTATGCAAATGCAAAAAATTTATTCCACTTCCGTAGCAGCAATCTTAGCTGTAGTACTGTTTACAAACTTGGCTTGTTCAGAAAAGAAAAGCACAACAGCAGAAGAAGCGTCTGCGGGCGCCGTTTCTCAATCTGATGTAGATCCTCCCGAGATTGACATTCATACCGCCGTAATCTCTGGCAACAAGGAAGCCCTGGAACAGCACATCAAGGCTGGCAGCGACCTGAATGAAAAGGATCCGTTTGGTGGCTCAAGCCCCCTGATCAGCGCGGCGTTGTTTGGCCAATCAGAAATGGCGGAAATGCTGATCGACGCGGGAGCCAAAATTAATTTTCAAAACAACGACGGCTCCACTGCACTCCACGTAGCGGCGTTCTTTTGTCGCCCGGACATCGTAAAGATACTCCTGGAAAAAGACGCCGATAAGGCGATAAAAAATAAGTATGGCGCTACGGCCTACGAGTCGGTGGTCATACCTTTTGGCGACGTTAAAAGCTCCTATGACATGATGGGCGCGATGCTGGAGCCAATGGGGCTCAAGCTCGACTATGCTTACCTGGAGAAAACGCGACCTGAAATCGCGGAAATGCTGAAATAGTCTTAAGATATAAACCCAAAAAATTAGCAAAATGACACTTTCCGAAAGAAGATTTGATATCGACTGGCTTCGGGTAATCGCCATTGGGCTGCTATTGCTGTATCATGTGGCTATCGGCTTTCAGCCCTGGGGCAGGATGATCGGATTCATCACCAACCCGGAGCCCTGGGGCGCCTTGTGGACGCCCATGGCCATGCTAAATGTGTGGCGGATACCCTTGCTGTTTTTTGTTTCGGGCATGGGTGTATATTTTGCCATCCGCAAGCGGAACTGGAAACAGCTCTTTTCAGAGCGTTCCCGCAGGATACTTGTGCCCTACCTGTTTGGAATATTTGCCATCGTGCCGCTTCACGCATACCTGTGGCAGGTACACTATGGCATTCCGCCGGACTACAACTACAATCCCGGACACCTTTGGTTTCTGGGTAATATTTTCGCGTATGTCATCCTGCTGTCACCTTTTTTTGTGTACCTCAGAGGCCACGAAAACGGAACAGCAGCGCGGGGCATTAAAAAGCTCTTTAGCAGCCCTTGGGGGTTGTTGCTGGTGACCGCCTTTTTTGTTGCCGAGGCCATGATATTGAAGCCCTTGCCGTATGAAATGTATGCCCTTACGTGGCATGGGTTTTTCCTGGGCCTACTGGCTTTTTTCTTTGGTTTTTGCTTTGTAATGAGCGGCTCTCCCTTTTGGCAAATGATGCTGCGTTGGCGGTGGGTATTTCTGGCGATCGCCATTATGCTGTTCACGGTGCGCATTGTGTACTTCCAATTGAGAGTACCTGTATACCTGCTGGTTCCCGAGAGCCAGTGTTGGATATTTGCGGTTTTTGCCTTTGGCTACAAGTACCTGAATCGCCCGGGGAAGACACTGCGCTACCTGAGCGAAGCGGCTTACCCGGTGTACATTATCCACATGGCAGTACTGTATGCGGGCTCGATGCTCATATTTCCTTTAAATATGGCGCCGCCGGTGAAGTTTGCGGTGTTGCTGGCGTTTACCCTGGCAGGCTGTATGCTGGTGTATGAACTGGTGATCAGGAGAATTCCTTTTTTAAGACCATTGTTTGGCATGAAGAGGAGGCAGGCGGATAAAAGTCGCCCTGAAATTTTCGCTGAAACTTCGCAACTGGCAGGCCATCATGGCGATGGGTAGGCTTTGTTTGGCAGCGAAATTCAGTGTGGGGAAAGTATTATAGCCAGGGACGACCTAATTTAGTTGGCATAATACTGACCCTCACCCAATGGAGCTAAACGTCTATCTGACATAGTATTGAAAAACGGCATAAGAAATAAGCCTGC
>CAYUJK010000577.1:0-2337 GCA_964444895.1 uncultured Roseivirgaceae bacterium | reverse complement strand
GTTCTAAGATCGATTTATATTGAGCAAATACCTTTTGATTAATCGTTTTGTTTGTTTCTATCTCCAAAATTTTCCCTGCCTTTGAGGGCCGGAAAAAATCCGGCAATGCAGAAGCAAGTTCATTTTCTGACTTGCAAAGGTAATAATCCATCCCAAAATCCGAAGCTGTATTTTCTGCGTAAAGCCGTTGGTGGGTTTCAAAATACTCTTCCAACTCCGGTTGGGTAGAGGGGCCTTCGATGAGCCGGAATATCCCGCCACCATGGTTATTGAAAACCACTATCCGCAAGTTTGCCAGCGGATAGTTGTGCCATAGCGCATTGCGATCGTAAAAGAACGCCATATCACCGGTGAACAGCACATTCAATCTTTCGGTAGTGAGGCTATGCCCTACCGCCGTAGACGTACAGCCATCTATACCGCTGGTGCCGCGGTTGGCAAATACTTCGATCTTCTTATCTGTATTAATAATATTTGCGTAGCGCACAGGCATGCTGTTGGCCAGGTGCAGCAGGCTCTCGTCCGGGACAGAATCCATTAATAGCTTTACGGCTTTAAACTCTCCAAAATCGGCACTATTCAGAAAACTTTCAACAGCCGCCTGTGCCCGTCGATTCCCCTCCTGGTATTGCTCTAAAAAAGCACTGTCTCCTACAAACTCCGAGGCTAAAAAAGTCTTTAAAAAGGTAGCAGAAGACGCCGAAAAGGTGCGGCTCAGCGACAGAAATGTATCGGCCGGGTAGTCGTTGTTACTCACATGTACGTGTTCGAGGGGCTGGGTAGAGCGGAGGAACAATTTTAGCCGCTTTGATATGATCGACCTTCCCAATGTGATCAGCACATCGGGCCGGGAAGAGTGCTGGCCATTTATAAAACTATCGTGAAATCTGAGGGCGTTTTTCGCGCGAAAGGTATTGGAAATAATATCACTGAATACAGGAATGTTTTTCTGCTCCGTCAATTGCTGAAGCAGTTGTACGGTATCTGCATTGTATGCATTTTGACCCGGCACAATTACCACTTTTCTATTTTTCAATTGCCTGAAAAAGACTGCCCATTCCGAGGCATCTCCTGTACGCTCCGGTTCATTTTTCGACAGAGTCAAATCCTGTGAAAAAGCTATTTTTTCATTCTCAAGCGGATAAAATGGTTCTTTCACCGGCACATTAATGTGAACCGGCCCCTGGGGAAAACCTGTGGCCACATTGATGGCCTCATTTACCATCTGCGCAGCTTTTTCCCGCGCTCCCGTGTGATCAAACGACTCCGGGAAAGTGTACGACTTTTTTATGTGGTTCTGGTAAAGGAAATTTTGCCGGATGGTTTGCCCGTCGTTTTTGTCGATCCACTCAGCCGGGCGGTCGGCGGTGAGCACCACCAAGGGCACGTTCTGGTAGTATGCCTCGGCAATGGCTGGATAGAAATTGATAGTGGCCGTGCCGGATGTGCACACCAGGGCCACCGGCGACCTGCTTTGCTGCGCAATCCCTAAGGCTGCATACGCGGCGGACCGCTCGTCGGGGATCACCCATTTTTTAACGCCCTCATGGCGTGCAAAACTGATGGTGAGGTGCGCACTGCGTGAACCGGGAGAAATCACGGCATTTCTGATGCCCTTCCTACTGCAAATTTCTGCTATGTCCACTATCGGCTGAATAATCATGCGCTTGCTGTATTTTCAAATGGCAACATTAAGGATTTCGGCTTAAAATGCCTCCACGGCCTCGCTATTTTTTAGGAAACAAGCAGACAGGCGGGAATGTTGGCAGGTATTGAGAAGATTGGGGTTGTATTCAGTGTTCGGTATTCTGTATTCGGTTGCGTTGATTATTGCGTATTGACTATTGATTGTTTGAGCTTTTGGTTATTCGTTATTGGTTTTGTTCATCAATACCCATTCATGCCTGCTCGGGAAGACATAGCCTCTTTGTCATCCCGACGAACCTTCCTTCGGCAGGCAGGCGAGGGATCTGAGGGCGTTTCTTGATTGGCCAATCGTCAGTGATTGCTAATAGCGAACTGTCCCTTGGGCTTGCTAATGGCGATTTTGTCTGCTCAAAATACAGGTCCGACTGGCCCCGCTAAGGCGTGGTGTCTGACCGGGTTGGCGGGCGTTGATTCCAGGTCAAGACAAAAGTGAGACCATGACTCTGGATAAATAGCAAAGCACGGAAAGGCCGGCAGAAGCCAGTCATTCTCCCCTACCACAATGGCCCGGTAAGCGGATGAATGTAAAAGACCTTTCCAAAAGTTATTGCCATCTGCGTTTTGACACACCGGATGTGGGTAGTTTTTAAACTTTTGCTATATTCATTGCAATGAACGAACAACTGTCCA
>CAYUJK010000576.1:0-2338 GCA_964444895.1 uncultured Roseivirgaceae bacterium | reverse complement strand
TCATAAAAGTGTAGCGATCGATATTTTTTGAAGTGCAAGGTACAATTTTGGGTGAATTAAGAATGCGAAACAAACGGCGCTTTTCTCGTTAACTTTTGACCATTTTATAATGGTCAATCCCGCATTCTTCAAACATTGGTCCTTCTGCGCAAAAGCCAAACTTTTTGTACAGAAACATCGACTGTACCTGGGCGTGCAAGTAGCGTTTTTTCCCAGTGGCTTTTCCGTCGTTTTCGATGTCCCGGAGCATTTCTTCCATCAGCGCACTTCCCACGCCCTGGCCGCGGTACTTTTTCAATACAGCAAATCGCTCCAGTTTTACGCCTTCGGCAGTGATGCGCCACCGTGCTGCGCCGGCAGGTTCATTTTTGTGAAGTGCCAGGTAATGGTGGGCCGTTTCTTCGTGCTTGTCAATCTCCTCATCCGCAGGCACTTTTTGTTCCACTACGAACACCTCCGTGCGTACCTGAAAGGCCTTTTGCAGGTCATCTTTATTTTTTATCCGCACTATCGTCACCATGATTGTCGCGGTTAGAATTGCTATCGTAGGCTTTCACTATTTCTTTCACAATTTTGTGGCGTACTACGTCTTTTTCATCCAGGTAAATGATTGAAAGACCTTTGATGTCCTTCAGGATGTTCACAGCTTCAATGAGGCCCGATCGCTGGTTACGCGGCAGGTCTATTTGCGAGCGGTCTCCGTTAATGATGAGTTTCGAATTTGGCCCCAGGCGTGTAAGGAACATCTTCATCTGCATGGGAGTAGTGTTTTGTGCTTCGTCCAGCAGGATGAATGCATCGTCCAGCGTGCGCCCTCTCATATAGGCCAGTGGCGCTATTTCTACCACGCCGCTTTCGCGGTAAAATTTGAGCTTTTCATACTGGATCATGTCGCCCAGGGCATCATAAATAGGGCGCAGATAGGGGTCGATCTTTTCTTTTAAATCGCCTGGCAAAAAGCCCAGGTTTTCTCCTGCCTCCACGGCAGGTCGCGTAATGATGATCCGCTTTATTTCCTTGTTTTTCAGGGCTTTTACAGCCAGCGCCACCGATATGTAGGTCTTCCCGGTTCCGGCCGGGCCTATGGCAAATACGATGTCATTTTTTCGTACAGCATCTACCAGTTTCTTTTGGTTGGTGGTTTTGGGCTTTATCAAAAAGCCTTTGGAGCCGTAGAGCAGCACATCCTCTCTGTCGATATCAAGCACGGGATTTTCCTGTTCAATGTAGGTCTTTACATTGTCATGCGTCACCTTGCCAAACTTGTGGTAGTGGTTTACCAGCGAGTTGAGGATATCGTTGATTTTCAGAATCTCTGTGCCCGTGCCCTGGATGCGAATTTCATTGCCCCTGGATATGATTTTTGTTTTGGGAAATGCCGATGCTACTTCTTTGATGTTGGAGTTGTCGACCCCTAAAAAGTCGACCAGCGAAATGTTTTCAAGCGTGATTACTTTCTCTACCAAATGCTTTAATATTAATAGTTGCGAATATTTTTTATGAATAAAAAACTTTTACTTTGCAGGGCAAAATTACACATTTTTATCAGCTTTTCTGCTATGGCAATAATCACCTTTTTATCAGACCTCGGATATGAAGATCATTATGTGGCGGCCGTAAAAGCGAAGATACTAAGTGTAAATCCAAGTATCAATATAGTTGATATCAGTCACAGTATAAAGCCTTTTGACATTGCTCATGCGTCGTATGTTTTGGGCGCCGTGTTCAGAGATTTTCCGAAAGGCACCGTTCACCTTGTTGCTGTGGATAGTACGGGGCAAAAGGACCCCAGGTTTATAGCCATTAAACTGGAGGAACACTTTTTTGTTGGGCCGGACAATGGAATTTTTAGCCTTGTCAGTGAGAAAGAGCCGGTGCTCATCGCGGAATTATTCGCCGGGGACCAGGCAAATACCACTTTTCCGGCACGGGACATCCTGGCAAAGGCCGCGGCTATGCTGGCCAGCGGTTCTAATATTAACGACGTGGGTAGTTTCACCAAAGAATATGAACGGCGAATAGCCCGAAGGTCGAGAGCGACGAAGAAGCTGATTTCCGGCAATGTGATCCACATAGATCACTACGGCAACCTCATTACCAATATTGAACAAGCGGCTTTTAATGCCCTGCACAGCGACCGGAAGTACACTGTCCAATTTGCCCGGGAGCGACTGAGTGCGATTCATGCCATGAGCAGTGAGGCCGAGGATGGCGACTGTTTTGTGATCTTCAACAGCAAGGGACTGCTGGAAATCGGCATCAACAAGGGAAATGCCGCTGAGCTGCTGGGGCTTAAGTACGACAGTCCTGTAAATATTTTGTTCGATTCCGAAGAGTA
>CAYUJK010000575.1:0-2348 GCA_964444895.1 uncultured Roseivirgaceae bacterium | reverse complement strand
AATGGAACTTCCGGGAGGAAAACGACGCTATTCTCGATATGAAAGTAGTAGAAGATGCGGGAGATTCTACCAGTCTGAAACCCGGGCAGATCATCAGCTCGAGAAGGTTGAGAGATGAAAATTCCAGCCTCAAGCGAAAAGACATGAAGCAGGTAAAGGTTCGCGAGGCGCAACCTGCCGTATCCCGGCCTACTTTGCAGGGTATCACGCAGGCCTCTTTGGGCACCGAAAGCTTCATCTCTGCTGCCTCATTCCAGGAAACGACAAAAGTACTGAGTGAAGCTTCTATCCGGGGTAAAATGGACAAGCTGATGGGACTCAAGGAGAACGTGATTGTAGGTCACTTGATTCCTGCGGGTACCGGAATGCGTGAGTACAAGAAGATCATCGTTTCTTCTCAAGAAGAGTACGATGCGCTTGTTGCCTCCAAGGAAGAGTTTAGCAGAGAAAAAGTTGACGGAGTGAATGGATAATGGAAGAGGACAAAAAAAATAAAAATCCGAACCAGATCAATATCGAGCTTTCTGAGGAGATAGCTGAGGGAGTGTATTCTAACCTGGCCATGATTGCACACTCAAATAGTGAGTTTGTGATCGATTTTATCAGGCTGATGCCAGGAGTGCCTAAGGCTAAAGTGAAGTCGAGAATAGTCATCACTCCTGAACATGCCAAGAGGCTTCTCAGCGCATTGAAAGACAATATAGAAAAGTATGAAAAAACCTTTGGCGCCATCAAGAAATCTGAGGAGGCGCCAAGGTTTCCTATCAATTTTGGAGGGACTATGGGCGAGGCCTAATTTTTTGATAATATTCAAATATACTATTTGCTATATTATTTGTTTTCTCTACCTTTGCAATCCCAAATTCAAGACCTGAATTATAATAATTTATCAATATGCCTACTATTCAACAATTAGTAAGAAAGGGAAGGAAAAAATTAACGAGTAAGTCGAAATCTCCGGCGTTGGATTCGTGCCCTCAGCGGAGGGGCGTATGTACGCGTGTATACACCACTACACCAAAAAAGCCAAACTCAGCAATGAGGAAAGTGGCCAGGGTAAGGCTCACGAATAGTAAAGAAGTGAACGCTTATATAATGGGAGAAGGACATAATCTTCAGGAGCACTCGATAGTTCTGATCAGAGGCGGAAGAGTAAAGGACTTACCAGGTGTAAGGTATCACATCATCCGCGGTGCCCTTGATACTGCTGGTGTTGAAGGAAGGCTTCAGGGCAGATCAAAATACGGTGCTAAAAGGCCGAAAAAGAAATAAGAAACATTTGTTATGAGAAAGGCAAAACCTAAAAAGAGATACGTACTTCCAGATCCTAAGTATAAAGATACTTTGGTAACAAGGTTCGTAAACAATCTGATGTATGAAGGCAAAAAAAGCGTAGCCTACAGCATATTTTACCAGGCGATAGACCAGGTGCAGGAAAAAACCGGTGAAAATGGTCTTGAGGTATGGAAGAAAGCGCTCAACAACGTAATGCCCTCCGTGGAAGTAAAAAGCCGTAGAGTTGGTGGAGCTACATTTCAGGTGCCCCTGGAGGTACGACCCGACAGAAAAATCTCTTTAGGAATTAAGTGGTTGATCAGGTATTCTCGTCTCAGAGGTGAGAAAACTATGGAACTGCGGTTGGCGAATGAGATCATCGCTGCTTCAAAAGGTGAAGGAGGAGCTGTGAAGAAAAAGGACGATACCCACAGAATGGCTGAAGCAAACAAAGCGTTTTCACATTTCAGGATTTAATGGAGCAATGGCAAAGGATTTAAAATATTTAAGGAATATAGGCATCATGGCCCACATTGATGCCGGAAAGACCACCACTACCGAACGTGTCTTGTATTACACAGGATTGACACACAAAATCGGCGAAGTACACGACGGTGCGGCTACGATGGACTGGATGGAACAAGAGCAGGAAAGAGGTATTACCATTACCTCGGCGGCTACTACCACCTTCTGGAAATACCCGACCGAGCAGGGAGTGGCTAGTTCCAATACTAAAGACTATCGAATCAACATTATTGACACCCCGGGTCACGTAGACTTCACAGTAGAAGTAGAGCGCTCATTGCGCGTACTGGACGGTGCCGTTGCGTTGTTTTGCGCGGTATCGGGTGTTGAGCCTCAGTCAGAAACAGTGTGGCGACAGGCAGACAAGTACAGGGTTCCCCGAATCTGTTTTGTAAATAAGATGGATAGAGCGGGAGCCGACTTTTTTAATGTGGTTTCAGAAATAAGGTCAAAGTTAGGGGCTAACCCTATTCCTCTTCAGGTGCCCATAGGTGCGGAAGATAGTTTTAAGGGCGTAGTTGATCTTATCACCAACAAAGCCATTATAT
>CAYUJK010000574.1:0-2353 GCA_964444895.1 uncultured Roseivirgaceae bacterium | reverse complement strand
GCCGTGACAATCCCGATGATGGCGGTGATCACCAGCATCCGGGGGAAGCTGTCGGCAAGCAAATAGGCTGTGGCTGGCGGCGCTACCAGGAAGGCCACCACGAGGATGGCGCCCACCAATTCGAACGATGCCACTGTGGCCAGCGAAACCATGGACATGAGCAGGTAGTGCCACAAGGCAGTAGAAATGCCCACCGCTGCGGCGTACGCAGGATCAAAAGTGGTCAGGTAGAGTTCCTTATAGCCCGTCAGGATAAATACGATGATGAGCAGGAGTGCGAACCCTATGATGTACAACGCCCTCGGGCCCATATTTACGCCACCTCCGGTGATCCATACGTCTAGCGGCACGTAGGCAATTTCTCCGTAGAGCACGCAGTCCTGGTCCAGGTCTACCTGTCCGGCAAAGGCCGAGATGAGGATCACACCAATAGCAAACAACATGGTGAAGGTGACACCTATGGCGGCATCGGCTTGCAGCTTACCCTTTTTATTGAGAAATTCAATAATAAAGGTGGTGAGTATGCCAGTGAGTCCTGCGGCGGTCAGCATTACGATACTGTCGCGGCTTCCTGATATCAGAAAGGCCACAACTATTCCCGGTAGCACAGCATGAGAGATGGCATCGCCTACCATCGCCATTTTCCGCAAAATGAGGTAGCATCCCAATATTCCACATGTGATGGCTACCAACGAGCCTGTTAATATGATCCAGAGTGCATCCATGGCTAATAGGGGATTTCTGATTGGTGAGGATCTACTTTCGGATAGTTGAGCAATTTTTCCAAACGCTCTTCCAATTCCGGGGTAATGATGTGTTCCATATTTTCTGCATCGTCGTGCACGTGGTCAGGCGCTATATTCAGGTATTGCGTAAGGTATACTTCCCACAGCCGGTGAAGCTTTACGATTCTGCGACCTTTTTCCAGGCCGGCTTTTGTAAAAACCCATCCCCGACTAGTTTTCTCCACGAAGCCCTCGTTTCGGAGCCGGTTCAATATTTTATCCAGGTGTGATGTTGGCATTTTTCGTTTTGCGGTGAGTTCCTTCACGTTTAGCGGGGCAAAAAAATCTTTTGTGTCTTCGCTTATTTGATAGATGGCTTTCAGGATGTTCTCATTGTTGATTTTTCGCTTAATACGAAGGTGGGTTTTCAGCCTCGACAACGCACCTCTCTTGGGGGCAAGCATAAACGAGAAGGCAGCAATCACCGAAATCACGACGACAATCCATGGTCCCGTAGGCATGCCGGGGGCAACATACGAAATGTAAGCGCCTGAAACGCCCGAGAGTGCACCGAAAAGCGCGGCGAGCAGGATGAGGATATGGAGCTTGTCAGTCCAGAAGCGGGCCGCCGCTGCCGGTGTGATCAGCATGGCTGCCATGAGCACCACGCCCACGGCCTGGATGCCAATCACAACGGCCAACACGGTAAGCGTGGTGATGAGCAGCTCCAGGGATCGAACCCGCATTCCGATTGACTGCGCAAAAGCCTGATCAAAGGAAATGATGAGAAACTCCTTGAAAAAGAGGATAACGGTGGCCACCAGTACGATGGCGATGGTAGAGAAGATAACCAGGTCATCGAAAACAATGGACGCGGCTTTTCCGAACAGGAAATGGTCCAGGCCAGATTGATTGGCGTAATTGCCGTGCTGAATGTAGGTGAGCCCCAAGATGCCTAAACCAAAAAAAACAGAAAGGACCAGCCCGATGGCGGTATCTTCCTTGATTTTTGAATGGGCCACTATTTTATCGATCACAACCAGCGATATCCATCCTGTAAGGAAGGCTCCCGGTATGAGAAAAAGGGGGTTTTTACTTCCCGAAAGGATAAAGGCCAGGCACACGCCCGGCAGCACAGAATGCGCTACCGCATCGCCCACCAGGGTTTTTTTCTTCAGAAAGGAAAACGAGCCTACAATGGCTGCTGAAGCGGTAAGCCACACACTGCCCACCACTACGTAGCGCACGTTGGCATCATTCATCGAAAAAAATTGAAGCAAATTCTCCATTTTTCTTTTGGTTCAAAGTTGAAAGTTTCCCGGTTCCTGCTGCCGGTTCAGTTTCCATCCTTTCCGCTGTTCCTCGGTTTTCTGTGCATGGCCGGTCTCCTGCTAATTCCCCTCTCTCGCGGGGAATCGTTTGTTTTCCAGTAGTTTTGATAGTTCGGTCAGCAGGGTAAGTTTACCTCCATACGTTTCTTTGAGCAGCTCATCGGTAAATACTTTTTCCGTAGGCCCGCTGGCTACCAGCCGGGTGTTCAGCATGATCATCCAGTCGAAATACTGCGATGCCGATTGCAGATCGTGATGCACCACGATAACTGTCTTGCCTCTTTCCGTCATTTCGCG
>CAYUJK010000573.1:0-2362 GCA_964444895.1 uncultured Roseivirgaceae bacterium | reverse complement strand
CCCTCCTTTGGAAATGGCCAGCCACAGGGTGTTGTCGTTGTATTCAAATACTTCCGACACCATATCGTACGCGCCACCGAATGTCCCTTCATAAGGAAGGTTTACCCACTTAAACTCAGGGTGATTGGCCTTAAAGTCGATGGCCGAGCCGTGGTTCGAAATGAAAATCCGGTCTTCACCCGACAGCAGAATAGCGCCTTCGTTCAGGGCGCAAACGATGATGCCGTTGGAAAGCGCCGAAAGGGAATGGAAACTGAAGCTCTCGCCAGGTTGAGCTTCGAAAACGGGTGCCCACTTTTCACTTGAATAGCGGTAAATACCCTTTGCTGTGGCTGCATAAACACTGCCATTATCGGCGGCGTACACCTGTAGAGCGGCGCCACCAGGCAACCCCTCTTTTTCTCCAAAAAATTTCCTCGACACGCCGTCGTACCGCACCACACCCTCTGATACGCCAAACCAATAGATGTCGCTTTTGGCACTTTTTGCTACAGACCGCACACCCTTGTCATTCAGCTCGTCGAAATAAACGTACCGCCATTTTTCAGTAAGCGGATCGGGGCGAACTACCTGGTAAACATCCTTGGCGAACGCCGGCATGCAAGCGAAAAAAAACAGGACTACCCTTATCACTTTGGCATTCTTCGTCAAATTCAAAATTCCCACCATCCTTAATACGTCATTTTTAATTTATTTAACCCCGAGCTAATCCGGTTTTAAAAAATTAAGTAATATTGACTTCAATTTAAGGGTTTTCGGGCGTATGAGCATAAGCTCCGGCACAATTCTTCCTGCAATGTTGAAATCGGCGATGTTTATGTTAATTAAAGAAGAGGCTGCTACTTTTTAAGCCGATAATATTGTGTTTTGATTTCACTCCCCGGCCTGCTTAATTTGCCTGAGATTTTGATAAAACGGTGAACTAATAAAAAAATGAAGAAGTTTTTGGATGAAGATTTTCTCCTTGAAAACAAAACCGCGCAAACGCTATACCACGACTACGCAAAGGACCAACCTATCATTGACTACCACTGCCACCTTCCGCCGGATGACATAGCCCACAACAAAAGTTTTGCAGACATTACCGAGGCCTGGCTGGCCGGCGACCACTACAAGTGGCGGGCCATGCGCACGAACGGCGTGGATGAAAAATATTGTACAGGAAGTGCATCAAGCGAGGACAAGTTCCTGAAATGGGCCGAAACCGTGCCACATACCATGCGAAACCCCCTGTATCACTGGACTCACCTGGAACTGAGGCGGTACTTCGGTATCGATAAAATACTAAACCCCGAATCGGCAAAAGAAATATACAGAGCAGCATCAGACACCTTGCAACAAGCCGACTACACCACACAAGGGTTGCTGAAAAAAATGAAGGTAAAAGTGGTGTGCACCACTGACGACCCCGTGGACTCGCTGGAAAACCACAAAAAAATAGCCGAAAACGATTTCGGAACGAAAGTATTCCCCACGTTCAGACCCGACAAGGCGATGGCCGTGGACGATGCCCAGGCATTTAACCAATACCTCGGCAAGCTGGAGGCTGCTTCCGGCAAGTCAGTTTCCAACTTTGACGACTTTGTAGCGGCCATTCAGGCTCGCCACGACTTCTTCGCAAGCATGGGCTGCCGGCTTTCCGACCACGGACTTGAGACAATCTATGCGGAAGACTATACCGATGCCGAAATCAAAAACATTTTCGATAAACTCAGAAAAGGCAATGACATTTCGCCAACAGAATCGCTGAAATTCAAGTCGGCCATGCTGATCATCTTTGCCCGCATGGATCACGAAAAAGGCTGGACACAGCAGTTTCACCTCGGCGCTATCCGAAATAATAACCCCCGAATGTTGCGCACCTTAGGTCCTGATACAGGCTTTGATTCCATCGGCGACTTCGAAATGGCCAGGGCGCTGTCGGCGTTTTTTGGTAAGCTTGACGACACCAACCAACTCACCAAAACGATATTGTACAACCTCAATCCGCGGGATAATTATCTTTTTGCTACCATGATCGGGAATTACCAGGATGGTTCTGTGCCCGGTAAGATGCAATTTGGCTCCGGATGGTGGTTCCTGGATCAGAAAGAAGGCATGGAATGGCAGATGAACGCCCTTTCCAGCCTGGGGCTGCTGAGCCGTTTTGTGGGCATGCTCACCGACTCAAGAAGCTTTCTGTCGTTCCCGCGCCACGAATATTTCAGGAGGCTGTTATGCAATCTTTTGGGAAATGATGTAGAGAACGGATTACTGCCTGATGATATTGATTTCATTGGCAAAATGGTGGAGAATATTAGCTACAACAATGCAAAGGAATATTTTGGGTTTTGAAGCGGATGGCGCGGAAAAAGCGGCAGTG
>CAYUJK010000572.1:0-2374 GCA_964444895.1 uncultured Roseivirgaceae bacterium | reverse complement strand
GTAAATCAGGAACCTACTTGCAAATTTTCGATTATCTTTAAAAAATGAAAATCAACTTTCGAACATTTTTTTTGATAGTATGCTTGACCGCAGCGGCTATCCCCGGAGTCGCCCAGCACTATCTTTTCGAAGAAAATAAAGGCCAGTGGCACACTGAAGTATTGTTCCGCGCCCATATCCCTGGCGGCTATTTATTTATCACGCGAGCCGGCATGAAATACCTTTACCTCCACCCTAATGACATAGAAAAGTACCATGGACATGATCATACCTCTACCGCCCCCGCCCACACGAGCCTTAGGGCTGCTCCACCGGAAAATACCGTGCGAATGCATGCCATCGCGGTGAACTTTGAAAATATCTCAGCAGATTTACAAATAGAAAAGAAAAATACTGAGCCTTCACACGCCAATTACTTTCTGGGCAGCGACCCTGCGGAATGGACGACAGGCGTAAAAAAATACGGCGAGGTATGGCTTAACAACATCTACCCGGGCATCGATCTCAAATTTTACACGGAGGAAGACCAGCTTAAATACGACCTGCTCGTAGCACCCGGAGCAGACCCCTCGCAAATAGTCATGCGGTACGAGGGCGCCAGCAAATTGGAACTGGTCGATGGCCGGCTGGAAGTGAGTACCGATTTTGGCAAAACACTCGAACTGCGGCCAGTAAGTTTCCAAACCAAAAAGAATGTTAGAAAAGTCGTTGCCAGCGAATATGTGCTAAAAGACAATAGCATTAGCTTCTCTTTTCCAAATGGTTTTGACAAAAAAGCCCCTCTCGTTATCGATCCTGCGCTGATCTTTTCTACTTATTCCGGCAGCATTGCCGACAACTGGGGTTTCACCGCCACCTACGATGACGACGGAAATTTGTACTCCGGAGGCATTGCCTTTTCGACGGGATTTCCCGCTACCACCGGTGCGTTTCAAAGAAACTTTCGCGGAGAAATAGACATCGCCATATTGAAATTCGACTCGCTGGGAGAAAATCTCCTTTATGCTACCTACCTCGGAGGGCGCCAAACAGAGGTGCCCCATAGCTTGATCGTGGACCGAAACGGAGACCTGGTTATCTTCGGCACTACATCCTCTTCAAACTACCCTGTTTCGTCAACGGCCTTTCAAAAGACGTTTTTCGGCGGCTCATTCATGAATCCGGTAGGTGGCGTGTTCTATGAAAATGGTTCGGACCTATTTATCTCAAAGCTAAGCGCGGACGGTACCACATTGAAAGGCAGCACCTACCTGGGCGGATCGGCTAATGATGGTGTAATGCTGGCCAACGATACGCTCACCCAAAACTATGGAGACCAGTTCAGAGGCGAGGTAAACGTAGACAGCGACAACAACATCTATATTTGCTCCTACACCACCTCGCCGGACTTCCCAGTAGAAAATGGCTTCCAGGGCGCGTTTGCAGGCGGGCCGTATGACGGCATCGTAGCGAAAATGAATCCCGAGCTGTCACAAGTTATTTGGAGTACGTATTTGGGAGGTGATGGCGCCGATGGGCTCTACAGCATCAAGATCGACAAAGAAAGCAATGTTCTTGTAGCAGGAGGCACCACCAGTCCAAACTACCCCACCTCACCTGGCGCCCTATTGCCGGACAAAATAGCGGAAGATATTGACGGGGTAGTCTCCAAAATCAAACACGACGGAAGCGAAATAATGAACAGCACTTTTCTGGGCACGAGGGAGTATGACCAGGTGTATTTTATCGATATCGACTCCTCGCAAAACGTTTATGCCCTGGGACAAACGCAGGGTAAATATCCCGTTTCGGACAGCGTATATTCCAACCCCAACAGTGGCCAGTTTGTCCACAAGCTCGGCCCTGGACTGGACACTACCTTCTATTCTACTGTTTTCGGTTCGGGAACCGGCTCACCCGACATCAGGCCCACGGCGTTCCTGGTAAACGAATGTGAAAACCTGCTCATCAGCGGTTGGGGTGGCAACAACAACTTTCCCTATATCGGCGGAAATACGCTAAACATGCCCATCACTGACGATGCCTTTCAAAAAACCACCGATGGCTCTGATTTTTACCTGATGGTGCTGCTGCAAGACGCCAGGCAGCTTCTGTACGCCACCCATTTTGGTGAGTTCAACCTAAGGGGCGATCACGTGGATGGTGGCACCAGCCGGTTTGACAAGCGGGGAATTGTGTACCAGTCTACCTGTGCAAGTTGCGGAGGCACTAACGGTTTTCCCGTGACAGAAAATGCGTATTCTTCCCAAAACAACAGCCTGAACTGCAACAATGCTGTCTTCAAGTTTGACCTCTCTCAACTCAAGGCCTTGCTCGACACCGATAGCAAGGAATTTGACAACCCGGGCATTACCAGCGGTTGCTGGCCACTGGA
>CAYUJK010000571.1:0-2378 GCA_964444895.1 uncultured Roseivirgaceae bacterium | reverse complement strand
CGGCGATAATGTCGAAATAGCCTTTGTCATTCACTTTGACTTCCCCCTGGTAAAATCCATTAATTATCTCAAAGTCAGTGTTATACCTATATCCCATGGACTTGTCTCCTCCAATGGAAAGGTAATGTCCGTGATTTTCATTTCTGAAAGAGCTGGAGATGTTGCCTCCCCAGGTGCCCACATATCTTCGCTGCGTGCGAAAATCGCCCCCATACAGCCTCAGGCGCACTGCATTTTGCTGGGGAACCCGTGTGATAAAATTTACAGCTCCCGCGTATGCATTTTGTCCATAGATTCTTGCCGCAGAGCCTTTAAGCACTTCTATTCGTTCGAGGTTGTCGTACATCAGCGGCACGTTCATCAAGTGATGCCCGGTTTGGGGATCGCTCATTTTTATGCCGTTTAGCAGAATTAGCGTTTGTTCGAAGGTTCCACCGCGGATTCCAATATCGGCCTGTACGCCACCGGCGCCGCGCTGCCGGATGTCCACGCCTGGCTGGTAGCTAAGAAGCTCTGGAAGGCTTTGTGAAGGCATAGACCGGATTTCTTCTTTGTTGATAACAGACACATTTCTCGAAGCTTCTGAAAATGAATAGCTCAAGCGGTTTTCTTCAATGACTATATCATCTAGTAAAATGGTGTCTATTTCGTGCTCATGAATTTCTGCCAACTGTGCTTGTGCCAAGTGGGTACAAACGGCACATAGCACTGCCATCCCTAATAGTTCACGTGTCATAACAGTATTGATTTTGTTTAATAAAAGTGAAATGAGGTATATAATCGATCAATAATTGAAAGCGATCAGAATAGTCTATTCGGAAAGAAGAGAAAATGGAAAACCGGAAATACCTGGGTAAGGAAAAAAGTAGAACAGAGTAGTGTGCAATAAAAAAGGGAAGTGCGGGACGCGCATGGCGAGAACACTGACTACATCCCTGGGGATGGGGCTTAGCAGAGGCCAGCACTACCGGGACCAATATTCCCGGTAATAGTCCCTCAAAGGCATTGACCGCAGGATCGCTGTCAGCTAAAGGTTCTTCGGGCGAGGGCTCCTTTTGTTGAAGAATGGAAACAACCTTGCTGGCCTGGCTCGACTTGGCGCCTATTTTCTCGCTTAGACTTATTGATAAAAAGCCAATGGAAACGAGCTTGCCGAGGGAGTTAAAAACGGAATAGCTCTTACGTGTCCACAGTTTGAACCTGTAAACTTTTTTTGGTTGGGCTGTATTTCGCAGAGATTTTCTCATTGGCCGTGCGAAGGTAAAGAGTTTTCTTTTTTAGGCAAATGATAAAAATCAAAAAAAGCTGCTTTTTATAGCAGCTTTTGCAATAGGTGTATTCTAATATTGTGTCAAAATTTAAGTCCTAAGCTCAGTATTAGCTGAGTGTTTCGCTGGTCGGTAGGGAAAGAAGTGTTCCCCACACTCACCGATTCTCCAAATTTACTCAGGCTGCCCTCGTACTTAAGGTCTATGAGCAATTTGCCCAAATCAAAACCGACACCCGCCTGATAGCCGAGAGTGGAGTTTTTATATTTATCTTCAAAATCATCTACAGTTACACCATTTTCTTGCTGTTTGCCGCTGGCTATGTAGCTTAAAATCGGGCCGGCATTGAGTCTCAGGGTGCTGAACTTCCATCCTACAAGTACCGGTAAGTCGATTCGGTTAAAACTATAGTAGAGGTTAGATGTGTTATTCCCGTCTTTGAGAACAACCGTGCCTCCGGTATTAGAAAACAACAATTCCGGCTGTACATACAGGCCGGTGAGGGGCACGGATAACCTGGAAAATACACCCACGTGAAAGCCAAAATCAGGCTCCCGCTTGTCTACTTCCCACGTGCCGGGGTCCTCGATTTTTATACTTGATGAGCTGATACCCCCGCGGAGTCCGAAAGAAAACAACTGCGCCTGGGCCTGTGAGAACAGGGCCATCGCCACAACTATCAATAGGGCCTTTTTCATAATCAATGCTTTTAGTTTCTGTATAAAAGGGTTAGCAATTATTTTGATCAAAACGATCGGTCTTAACGATTAATGTAAAACATCAGCGAAAATCTTAATAAAAACGGAATAATCAGCTGCTATTTTCTCCGAAAAATTACTTCGAACAAAAAAAGCCCTGGCGGAGACCAGGGCTTTTAGTTTTTACAGTGTCTACTGCTAAATCTTAATACCTGTAGTATTCTGGTTTGAACGGCCCGTCTACCGGCACGCCGATATAATCAGCCTGCTCCTGGGTAAGGGTCTCCAACTCCACGCCGATCTTCGCCAGGTGAAGCATCGCTACTTTTTCGTCAAGGTGTTTAGGTAAAGTGTAAACCGCCTTGTCATACTTGTCGGCATACTGCCAGAGTTCAATCTGTGCCAGGGTTTG
>CAYUJK010000570.1:0-2379 GCA_964444895.1 uncultured Roseivirgaceae bacterium | reverse complement strand
ACTTTCTCCAAAAAAACTCTTAGCTTGAAAAAGAAAAATATCACTTTTCCCTTTCTATCGTGAATTTCACCAGTTCGTACAGCGACGACTTGTACGCAGAATCCTCAAATGTCGCCAACATATCCAGGGCCTCCTTGTAGTACTTCTCCATTATCTGCTGGGCGTACTCTATGCCGCCTGATTTTTTCACAAAGGCGATCACTTCGCTCACGACCTTAGGCTTGTGGCTGTCGCTCTTTATTTTTGAAATGATCGTGCGTTTTTCACTCCAGGAGGCTTTATTGAGCGCATAGATCAGCGGCAGGGTCATCTTTTTCTCTTTGATGTCGATACCCAGTGGCTTGCCGATCTCGCTGGCGCCATAGTCGAAAAGGTCGTCTTTGATCTGGAAAGCCATGCCTACCTTTTCACCAAATACTTTCATTTTCTCCACCGAACCGTTTTCCGATCCGCTGGAGGCCGCCCCTATCGCGCAGCAGGAGGCAATCAGCGATGCGGTCTTCTGGCGGATAATTTCGTAGTACACTTCCTCGTCGATATCCAGCTTGCGGGCTTTTTCCATTTGCAACAGCTCTCCTTCGCTCATTTCCCGCACCGCATTAGACACAATATTCAGCAGCGTAAAGTCCTGGTTCTCGAGCGACAGCAGCAGTCCGCGCGACAGCAGGTAATCGCCCACCAGCACAGCAATTTTGTTTTTCCACAAGGCATTGATGGAGAAAAAGCCGCGGCGATAATTGGCGTCGTCCACCACATCGTCATGCACCAGCGTGGCCGTGTGCAGCAACTCAATCAGTGCAGCGCCCCGATAAGTGGAGTCATTGATGGTCCCGGTAAGGCCTGCACTCAGAAACACAAACATGGGGCGCATCTGCTTGCCCTTTCGCTTCACGATATAGGCCATGATTTTGTCGAGAAGCAGCACCTTACTGCTCATGGATTTTCGAAATTTCTTTTCAAACTCCACCATCTCGCTCGCGATGGGCGCCTGTATTTCTTTTAACTTCTGGGGCATGAATCGGGAAATTGTCCTACAAGTATACTATCAAATTGTGCATAAATAAAGTTTATCAAAAAATCTTCTTTATCACGCTCAGCGCGGCAATAAAGAAAAGTCGGGCGCACAAATCTGCAAAATACCGACCACGATATAAATACTACGCATTATTTTTTTGCGTGAGGTAATTTTTTCAAATTTGCGGGGGCTGAAAATCAGCCTGTTTTATTCATTAATCGTTATCATTTTTTTCAATACAAAATTTCGATGAAGGTCTTAAAATTTGGCGGAACTTCCGTAGGGTCTCCGGATAGCATGAAACGCGTGGTGGAGATCATCAAAAAATACCAGGAAGAAAAAGTAAAAGTAGCCGTTGTGGCCTCGGCCATGTCGGGCGTCACGAACACCCTCATCGAAACCGGTACGCTGGCCGCTGAAAACAATGAATCGTACACTGCCAACTTGACAACACTGGAAAACCGGCATTTCCAGATGGTGAAAGACCTGCTGAAAGTGAAGAACCAGAGCCCGGTGCTTGCCCAGGTGAAAAAGCTGACCAATGAACTGGAAGAACTGATGCACGGCGTATACCTGCTCAAGGAAATTTCACCGCGCACGCTTGACCTTATCCTGAGCTTTGGCGAGCGGCTCTCCTGCCAGATATTGCACGCCTACTCCCTGCAGGAAGGGCTGGACATGGAGTTTCTGGACTCGCGAAAGTTGATCAAGACTGACGACCGGTTTAGCAACGCCCGTATCAAAAAAGACCTGACCTACGAAAATATTCGCAGCCATTTCAAAGACAAAAACGCCATTCAGCTTATCACGGGCTTTATCAGCAGCACCGAAAAGGGAGAAACCACCACACTGGGCCGCGGAGGCTCTGACTATACAGCGGCGATCTTTGGCGCAGCGCTGGATGCCCACGAAATCGAAATATGGACTGATGTGGACGGGGTGCTCACTACCGACCCCCGAAAAGTAAAAAAAGCATTCCCGCTGAAAGACCTCACTTACATAGAGGCCATGGAAATGTCGCATTTTGGCGCCAAGGTAATCTACCCACCTACCTTGCAGCCGGCCTTTGAAAAGAAAATACCATTGAGGATCAAAAACACCTTTAACCCCGATTTTCACGGCACTTTTATCAGCGAAAAATCGGAAAAAGGCGACTACCTCATCAAGGGCATCAGCTCCATCGAAAATGTGAGCCTGATCAACCTGCAGGGCAGTGGCATGGTAGGGGTAGCCGGTGTGTCGTCGAGGCTCTTCACCGCACTGGCCGAAAACGACATCAGCGTCATCCTCATCACCCAGGCATCTTCTGAGCATTCGATATGCCTGGCGCTGGACCCCAAGGATGCCAAAAACGCCAAGAAAAT
>CAYUJK010000569.1:0-2405 GCA_964444895.1 uncultured Roseivirgaceae bacterium | reverse complement strand
CCGGAGTGCTGAAAATTGCCGGATTGTTTCAAAAAGATTTAAGCTACGTTTCGGGGCAGGAAGCCTCGCTGACTATTGGTGAAAAGAAGGAGTCTCAAAACCTGATCATTGCCGGAACGGTTGGTAAAAGCAAATTAATCGATCAGTTAGCCAGAGAGGGTAAAATAGACGTTTCCCAGTTGAAGGGGAAATGGGAGCAGTTCCTCATCATTCCTGTAAAAAAGCCTATGGAAGGCGTGGATATGGCGCTTGTGATAGCTGGTAGCGACAAAAGGGGTACGATCTTCGGAATGTTCGAAATTTCTGAAAAGATGGGTGTTTCTCCCTGGTATTGGTGGGCAGATGCCCCCGTAAAATCCCGAAAAAACATTTATGTAAAATCTGGAGTCCATACTTCCGGAGAGCCCAAAGTAAAGTACCGTGGAATATTTCTCAATGACGAAGATCCGGCATTAGCGGGTTGGGCAAGGGAAAAATTCGGTGATCTCAATCATCAATTCTATGAAAAGGTGTTCGAACTAATTCTTCGTATGAAGGGAAATTACCTTTGGCCTGCTATGTGGGGTAAGTCCTTGTGGGACGATGATTCCTTAAGTGCTCCTTTGGCCAATGAAATGGGGGTAGTTTTGGCGACCTCTCACCATGAGCCCCTGATGCGTGCCCATGTGGAGTGGAGCCGCTACGGCGAGGGCGCCTGGAACTATGAAACAAACCCCGAAATACTGCGCCAATTCTGGAGAGAAGGTATGGAACGAACCCAGGGCCAGGAAAAGGTGGTCACACTGGCTATGCGGGGAGATGGTGATGAAGCCATGAGTGAAGGTACAAATATCGAACTTCTTGAGAAAATTGTAAAAGACCAGCGGGAAATCATTGCCGATGTCACCGGAAAGCCCGCTGAAGAGACACCGCAGGTTTGGGCGCTCTATAAAGAGGTTCAGGACTACTACGATAAAGGAATGAGGGTTCCCGACGATGTAACGCTATTGCTTTGCGACGATAACTGGGGGCAGGTTAGGGTACTTCCCGCTGTGGATGCTGAACCTCGCAAAGGAGGCTATGGCATGTATTACCATTTTGATTTTGTGGGCGGGCCCAGAAGTTACAAATGGCTCAATACCGTTCAGATAGAACGGGTATGGGAACAAATGCGCCTCACCTATGAATATGGGGTAAAGGAAATCTGGCTGGTGAATGTTGGCGACTTAAAGCCCATGGATCTCCCCATTAATTTCTTTCTGGACTACGCCTGGAATCCCGATAAAATCACTGCCAAAGATCTTCCTGAATATTACACAAAATGGGCCGACGCGCAATTTGGTGGCGGATATGCAAAAGAGATTGGCGAAATTTTAGCGCTTTATACGAAATACAATGCCCGCCGAAAACCGGAGCTATTGGAGCCATCCACGTACAGTCTAACTAATTTCCGCGAAGCAGAGCGGGTAGTGGAAGAGTATAATTCTCTGCTCGACAGAGCAAAAAATATAAGGGAGAAACTACCTGAAGAAGCGCAGGATGCCTATTTCCAATTAGTTATATACCCAGTTGAAGCATGCGCCAACATGAATGAAATGTATGTGGCGGCCGCCAAAAACAAGCTACATAGGTTACAGAACCGGGCGTCAACCAACTATTATGCCGATAAAGTAAAGGAGTTGTTCTTTAAGGATGCGGAACTAACCCGGCAGCATAATGAATTCGCCGGAGGCAAGTGGAACCATATTATGAATCAAACCCACATGGGGCACATCGACTGGAGGGATCCGGCTGTCAACAAAATGCCGGAAGTCTCCTATATCCAGGTGCCTTCTTCTGCCGGAATCGGCTATGTGCTGGAAAATGGGGTAAGTACCTCCTGGTGGAATCGCGGAGGACTATACAGCCAAAGCTTTTCCCAATTCGACCCTCTTAATGACCAAACGTATTACATTGAAATTTTCAACAGGGGAAGTGAAAAACTCAACTACACTGTTTCTCCGAAAAATGAATGGATAAAGCTGTCTTCTGAAAAAGGTTCTGTTCAGTATGATGAAAAAGTCTATGTGAGTATAGACTGGGAGAAAGTACCACACGGACAGACGGAAGGTGAAATTGTAATTTCCGGTACGTCAGCAAGGGACGTGACAATAAAGGTGCCTTTGCGCACAGATGTCTCTAAGAATGTTTCCGGATTTATTGAAAATAATGGCATAGTAAGTATGGATGCGCCCAACTTTCAAAACAAGATAGAAGTGAATAACATTTTCTGGGAAGTTATTCCCAATTTAGGCCATACGGCGTCTGCCGTTACTACCAAGCCCGTAACCGCTCCCAAGCAGACGCCCGGAAAAAATAGTCCTTCGTTGGAGTACAAGGTCTTTCTGCTTGATTCCGGCACGTTTGACCTTGAGGCTTTGTTTTCG
>CAYUJK010000568.1:0-2406 GCA_964444895.1 uncultured Roseivirgaceae bacterium | reverse complement strand
AAAGTGATCCCGTTTGGATTCGAACCAAAGACCTACTGCTTAGAAGGCAGTTGCTCTATCCAGCTGAGCTACGGGACCAATTACATAAAATCTATTGCGATGGCAGGACCACTTAGGCAAGTATGATTAGCGTTTTAACCGCCTTCGCTATGGCTTCGGCGGTTAAGAGCGGAGAGACCGGGATTCGAACCCGGGGTACGGTTTGACCCGTACGACGGTTTAGCAAACCGTTGGTTTCAGCCACTCACCCATCTCTCCTGAAAGAGCCTTTTAGCTGATTGTATGCCAAAAAACATCTGTAAAAACGAACCGTTTTGCGGCATCCCCGAAAAACGAGTTGCAAATATAGAACATTGTTTTTCATTTCCCCAAAACATAATTCCAAAATATCCTCACTAACTTTTGCTGTCTTTCTCTGCTACATTTTTGGTCGCTTCAATCTTAGTTATAAATTTGCCGCAGCGTGGCAAAACAACCCGGCAAATCTAAGCCGGGGGTACAATTATTTTTATTTGCCTGTCGTTGCATTCATAAAATTTGAGACGCGTTGATCTGGTTCAAATCATTTTCGGGCACTGAAGTATTTTTTATCCTGGTTTTCCTGATCGCCTACATGGCGTATATCATCAGGCTTCTCTACATTCACCGGGTGCTAAAAACCAACCCCCGCCGGGTAGCGGTCAAGGCCGCCGTGCGCACACTCTATTTCTCGCTGTTTATCGTGGCTTTACTGGGTCCTTCTTTCGGCGAAACCTCCACAGAAGTGAAATCAGTAGGTAAAGACATTATGGTGTGTGTAGACCTTTCGGAATCCATGGATGCCTTTGATGTGGCGCCTACCCGCCTCGAAAAAATGAAATTCGAATTGAAGCGCATCGTAAATGCCTTCAACTCTGACCGCATCGGGCTCATTATTTTCTCTTCCGAAGCTTTTATGCAATGTCCGCTCACCTTAGACCAAAGCGCGCTTAACCTCTTTATCGAAACCCTCTCCACACGACTGGTGCCGAGTGGGGGCACCAACTTTGGACCTCCGCTGCAAATGGCACTCGACAAATTGGGAGGCGAGGAGTCGGGCGTGGTACAGCAAAAGTCAAAGGTTGTACTCCTCATCAGCGATGGCGAGGACTTTGGCGACGAATCTGCCGCTACTGCCTCGCAGATAGAAAGCCAGGGCATCAAGCTCTTCACACTGGGCATTGGCACTGAAGAAGGCAGCAAAATCCGTACAAACAGCGGATATAAAAAAGACCGCACGGGACAGGAAATCATCACCCGGCTGAATAGCAAGGACCTGAAAAGCCTGGCCGTGAACACTGGCGGAAAGTATTTTGAAATAAACGACCGGAAAAATGAGGTGAGCAAGCTCATCAACACCATTTCATCCATCGAAGGCGAACTCAGGGAAACCCGCCGCATGGACGTTTCGGCCAACAAATATTACTATTTTCTCGCCCTGGGCATTATACTGATGCTTCTGGACCTGATGTTTCAGCTAAAAGTAATAAAAGTATGAAGTACCTGGCAGTCGTACTTTTGGTTTCACTCTTCTCTAGCGACGGCATCAATAAAATAGCCCGCATCAACCAATACAAAAAGGAGGGCAACGCCGCCTACATGGCCGAAGACTACAAAACTGCCGCAGAAAAATACCGCTACCTGTACGACACACTCCAAGTGAAAGAGGATCCCGTGATGCTAAACCTGGGGCACTCCTATTTTCACCTGAATGACACCGCCAATGCCGGCACATTTTATGGGCTGTTGACGGAGAGCAGCAACAATGAGTATCGCTCGGTAGCTTACCAGCAGTTAGGCGTGATGGCCTCTACCCAACAAAACTACAAGCTGGCCCTGGACCGCTTTAAAAATGCCCTGAAGGCAGACCCTTCAAACGAAGAGGCCCGGTATAACTACGAGCTGACTAAAAAGCTGTTGAAAAACCAACAAGAACAGGAAGAGCAAGATAAAAATGATGACAAAATAGAACCGTCGGAATTTGCAAAGCGACTAAAAGAGCAGGCAGATGCGCTGGTGAAAAATAACCGCTTCGCAGAAGCGTTTGGATTGATGCAGCAGGGACTGGAAAGAGATGAAACGGTGCGCGCCTACAACGACTTCATCGGTAAGCTGAAAGACGTGACCGAAGTGGAAACGTCCAGGTAGGCGGCAGGAACACTGAAGCCATGTCTGTGCGGCTTGTTTTTTTATAGATATTGGAATACATGAGACATCTGATCATACTTTCGCTATTAACTGTGGCCTCGCTGGCCCAGGGGCAGTCGTTCGATAGTCCTGTGGTAGCCTTTAACCAGGCCGCTAATGAATACATCTACGACGGCACGAGCAGAGCTGTGCAAACGCTGAACCGTGCCCTGCAGCAATACCCCGAAGACGAAAAGCTCA
>CAYUJK010000567.1:0-2418 GCA_964444895.1 uncultured Roseivirgaceae bacterium | reverse complement strand
CAGACCTATTACGAAAATGGAATCAGGGCAGACATGCAAGTGTATGAACTCTATCCAAATACCACTCCGATTTCTGACGCTGATATTAACGACTACCTGGCTGAGCCGGATGTAGACTTTAGTTTGGCAACAACGGATGAAGAAGCCATTGAGCTGATCAATACACAATACTGGGTGGTGAATATCCGGAACGGAACAGAGGCTTTTGCCAATTTCCGAAGAAGTGGATACCCTGCCTTAAGTCCAAACCTGTATAACAACAACTTGCAGGGAGGATTTGCAAGAAGGATGTCATACCCTGACCGTGAGGCCTCGGCTAATGCAGAGGCTTACGCAGCAGCCGCAGCGGCGATGGGTGGTGACAACCTAACCAACAGGGTATTTTGGGACGTGCCCTAAAGACCCCATTGATGAATTGAACTACTTCACTACCCGATCTTCTCTTGGGGGATCGGGTAGTATTTGGATCCACAGCAGTCAATCGAGCTGCTATGGATCCAAATATTTACCAATTTCCACTGCAGTTTTCCTACTGCACTATATATCAACCCTAAAAATTTGTTTATGAAAAATCTATTACTTGGCATGGGAATGCTATGCCTTATCGGACTCCACGCATGCTCGGAAGATGAGCCCGCCGCGGTGAACACCGGCTTGATCGCTACAGATGCACAAATCGAAAATTTGGGAAGCGAATACGGCTTTACCGAAGGTCCTGCTGTCGATAAAGACGGAAACGTGTTTTTCACAGATCAGCCCAACGACGCGATTTACAAATGGAATGCAACGACCAACGAAATCTCTCTTTTTATGGAAGAAACAGGCCGCGCTAACGGGATGGCATTTGATAAAGACGGCTTCCTGATTGCCTGTGCGGATATGCATGGTGAATTGAGGAAAATCAATACCAGCACCAAAGCGCATGAAGTATTGGTGAATAGTTACGAAGGAAAAAAGCTGAATGGGCCAAATGACGTGTGGATCAATCCCGTTGATGGCGGCATGTACATTACAGACCCCATTTTCCCGAGAGATTATTGGGATGATGAAGACCCCAGGAAACAAGATTGGGAACCTACGCACTCCGAGCAGGCCGAATCTGGTAAAGGTGGCCACGTGTATTACCTGGCTCCCGGCGCCGAAACACTGGTGCGGGTAACCACCATGGCAGGGTGGAATGCCGACTCCTGGCCAAATGGTGTCGTGGGAACACCCGATGGAAAGAAGCTCTATGTGAACCAATGGTCCTATAATGGATCAGGTGGAATCTGGGTTTTTGACATCAATGCAGACGGAACGCTTTCAAACATGCAGTCGTTTGTGCCAGGTCTTGACTTTTGCGACGGCATGTCGATGGACGAACGCGGGAATGTTTATGTGGCCATCAATAGGGGAGTAGCGGTATTTGATCCCGCAGGCGAAGAATTGGTGACCATATTCACCGGCGGTGGGGCTACCAACTGTGTTTTCGCCGGCGCCGATCAAAAAACGCTCTTTATTACAGGTCCGCCAGACAAAGTAAATGCGCTGAAGATGAATGTAATGGGCGTAGAAAAATTCTGATTTGAGAAGGTCTGCCAAGACACACAACCGTAAAACCCGGTTTACTACCGCTCTCGAAAAAGTTTACAGATTATGCATGAATTGAGGCGGTACGGCTGAAGATAATTGGTTAAAATAATGTTTTCATTTGGAGGTCGGCATTAACGAGTTAACGATATTTTTACCAACTTTAAAACGTATGACACCATCTGGATTTGTAGTTTTTTAAAATTTTAAGTCAATGTTTAAAAGCTCTGTTTCAAATATTTTATTTCTAATTGCCGGCCTCTTTTTAATTGGGTTTATAGGCGCCTCGCTGCAAGATGCGCATCAGTATGCAGGATGGCTGTTGATGGTCTCTCTTTTGTCTGCCGCCATAGCTGTCCGACGGTATGAGTGGCTGAGGGGTTATTCCTTTACGATCATGATTTTCGCTGCTGTGAGCGTGGCCATGTACTACCCGCAGTATTTCGTTTCCGTGGGCGATTTCAAGCTCTCGAAGTTAATCACACCATTCATGCAGGTGATTATGTTTGGGATGGGCACCAGCCTGAGTGTAAAAGATTTCGCGGGGGTAGTAAAAATGCCCAAAGGCATCTTTGCAGGATTATTGTGCCAGTTTACCATCATGCCCTTCGTCGCTTTTGCGATCACAAAAATCTTTAATTTTCCCAACGAGGTAGCCGCAGGCATTATCCTCATCGGCAGTTGTCCGAGTGGATTGGCCTCCAATGTGATGACCTACCTGGCGCGGGCAAACCTGGCCCTTTCCGTTTCGCTTACAGCTGTTGCCACCTTCCTGGCGCCGCTGGTTACGCCGTTTTTCATGCAGTTGCTGGCAGGTGAGTATGTAGTGATTAATTTTTGGTCGATGGT
>CAYUJK010000566.1:0-2436 GCA_964444895.1 uncultured Roseivirgaceae bacterium | reverse complement strand
TATCAATCGCGAGAGTTATCATACCGTCTGGTTAACGGGGTTCCATACTCCTGAGCTGGCGGTTGCTTTCACGTACTCTGAAAAATCCTTCGCCTTCCTTCCCAATACTTTTTGCACGTCGTCCGTTACGCTAGAATTTCGGCCGTCCAGCACTTCTTCGAACAAATAATTGAACAGCCAGATGTGGTCTTCCGGCAATTGGTGCTGCCTGAGCAAGGCTACATTTTCCTCAAGGCTGAGTGGCTGAAAGGCAATGTCCCGCCCCACAGCTTTGGCAATCTCTTCAATGGCCTGTGCAAAGGTTAACAACCGGGGCCCGGTGAGTTCGTAAACCTGGCCGTTATGCTTATCCTCTGTTAGTGCGGCTACTACCACGTCGGCAATGTCGTCGGCGTCGATAAATGGCTCCACGGTGTCCGCTCTCGGCAGGGCCACGTATCCTGACAGAATAGGGTCAAGAAACATGCTTTCGCTAAAATTTTGGTTGAACCAGCTAGCCCGAACAATGGTCCATTCCCGGGCGGTGTCCATGACTATTTTTTCGCATATCTCGGCCTCCGTTTCTCCTCGTCCTGAGAGGAGTACCATTTTTTTGATGCCCTTTTCATTGGCAAGGTCAGCAAATTGCCGGATCGTGTCTGGTGCGCCGGGTATGGCCAGGTCCGGTTGAAACGTGATGTATACGGCGTCCATCCCTTCGAGAGCATCCGCCCAGGTCTCCGCTTTTTCCCAGTCAAAAGCAGGTGTTTCGCTACGCGAACCGATGCGAATGTGGGTATGGCCCTGCTGGTGCAGCCTTTGCGCTACCCGGCTGCCGGTTTTGCCTGTTCCTCCCAGGATCAGGAAGTGTTGTCTTTTCATAATTCGTTTCTTTTAATGGTGAAATTGATGAAGCAAAGATGCACCTGACCACCATCATTTATTTGTCCGAAAAGAATTATGATTTGTTTGAAAAGAACTGCTTTTTCAGGTCTGCAGGACGAATACCAAATTTTTGCTGAAATGCATTGGAGAAACTCCCCAGGCTTTCGTAGCCTACGTGCCAGGCAGCTTCCTGTACGGCTATGTCCGATTGACTCAGCAGTTCATAGGCTTTTTTCAGACGTTCTTCCTGTAAAAACTTAAAAACCGGAACACCGAACAGTTCTTTAAAATTTTTCTTGAGCTTATTGTTGTTCAGTCCAATGAGTTTGGCAAGTTCGTTTAGCGTGGGTGGCTTGGATATGTTGCGGGTGATAATATTTTTTGCTTCTTCCAGCTTTTCCCTTTCTGTAGCGAGAAAAGGCTGGGAGTCCCGGCCATCGGCGAGGTAGGCAAAAAAGTGGGATAGCAATTCGTTCACCTGGCTTTTCAGAAAAAGCAACCTCGTGTTCCCGCTGTACGAAGTAGTCATTACCTTCTGAACGGCATTTTGCATGTGTGGCGTCATATAAAAGCCCGGACCTTCTACAAAGTTGGCGTTGGGATGAATCAGTTCGGGGAGGTATTCTTTAAAGGCCTCGTGCTCGAGCTGCGGCAGCGTATGAAGGTGCTTGAGTTTGGTAAATATACTTATGGATTGAAGAGGTTTGTCGGGCTCTATTTTGTGGGAAAAGGAAACCCTGCTATTGCCAAAAAAGGAAATGGCGAGCCCCGTGGTATTGCGTGCAATTTTTGTGTGGTTTTCGTATTTGATTTCCAGCTCTACATTGCCCGACCCATAAAAGGCAAATCCAACGGCATCGCCGTCTATTTCGCATTGCTGGATAATCGTCTGTTCAGAGTTCGATTGTTCGATCAACACGACAAAGTTGTTGATCTCGATGATGTCTGTAGTCATTTGGTGCTTTTTGTCATGGGATCTTAGAGTCAGTTCACCCGATAATATTAAAAAAAAAGGAAAGCTCGTGATCCCGTTGGGGGGCTTTTGTTCACAAACGCTCCGGTAGAGGTTTCAGTGGAGGGGTTGTACTGTCCTCCTCCATTGCTACGTGCACGATATTCACGATAAAAGCATGGCGGAGGTTCATAATTTTTGTTCGCTTGTATTCGGGGCATGGCCTCCTGCACAGATTGAAAACCGGTAAATAACATTTGGGTACTATCTCATTTTGTGGCCAGATAATGATGTTAATAGGTTGGTTATTAGTTTTATCATGCTGAGTCGTAACACTTCTGCGAGTCGGATGATTTTTGATGACTTTGCAGGGTGCCAGTCACCACGCCGAGAGCGGGGAATGTTTATAGATACACATTGAGCATTGAGGGTACGACCCCGACAGGGTCGAATTCGTCCAATTGCCCCAAGCTATGAACATTGGAATCCTTTGGATTCACGAAGTGCGCATTACGTCATTGGTATGACAGTCGCTGTAGTGCGTCGTGATAGAGTTGAGATAACGCTAATATTCTATCACCGGCCTGAAGTACTCCTTGCCTGATTCGCATACGTGGCAG
>CAYUJK010000565.1:0-2443 GCA_964444895.1 uncultured Roseivirgaceae bacterium | reverse complement strand
GTGGGCTAGAACGCAGTCTTGCAGATAGGTCAGGGTTCCAGCGACAGCCACAAGGTGGCTTATGAATTGAAGCACAACATTAAGGTGTATTATACCGGCGAAAAAGAATGGGTAGAATGCACCATTAATAAGGTCGACATTGACATTGTTTCTGGCAATACAGAAGGGTCACTGGTGTTTGACCTGAAAATACCTTCCGGTGATCCCGCTGCGGTGGCCTACAACGAAAAAGTCCATTTGGCAGGGCTCAATACCCAATATCCGGTGTTTAAGTTCATTCTCGACAATGAAGGCCTATCCGCAGATGCCTTTTTACCCGATTGTTCAGCCTTGATGAGCCTGGCGGAAATTGACCAGGTGGACAAGGTGGTGGCGGCTCGCATCCTCCATTTCCTCAACAATGCCAAGGTTCCGGAAGAGATCGCCGGCGCTGAGCCACAGGAAGGCCCTGTATTTGACAATCCCGATACCGGGTACGGCGACCAGATAAAAGACTACGACATCGGAATCGGCGTCGCCACAAAACTCATTAACCAACGCCCCGCCTCCGGCTACACCTCACTACAGCAGGTCGCCGCCATCAAAGGACTGGGGATTGATAAAATCAACGACCTTATTTACTCTTTTTGCTTTGGTGATTACGACCTCTCCACCGTAAAGGAAGAGACGTCGGAATACGATGCTCAAAAGAACTACAATGCAGGGGAGTTTGCGTACTATGAAAATGAACTTTACCAGGCAAACATTGCTTCCAAAGGCTTTCAGCCCAATGCAAACCCTGCACAATGGAGCCACATCGAACGAGCTTATCCTTACCAATATTTAAAGGATATCCACATCCTTTCCCTGCTGTTGGATGTGCATGTGGAAGGAATGAAAGACCTCGTGCTGGAAAGCGACATCGGGGTTTTAAACCCATCGAAGCCCTTTCAGCCATTCGGGCCGCAGCCCAAGGTGGGAAGCAAGTTTTTCATTGGCAGCGCGGAAGTGTTTCAAAAACGGGTGAGCGAAATCAATCTTCATATCGACTGGGCCAATCTTCCCGGCGAAAGTTTTAACACCTACTACAAGTACTACAACAGCGATGAAAGCTCACCGGCGACCAACAACGAAATCTTTACCATTCAATATGAATGGCTGTACCAGGGGAAATGGTACAAAAAAGGTGATGCCGGGTCGCCATTAAAAACTGACGGCGAAAAACTGTTTAGTCCCGCGAATGGCACACCTCAGTCATCCCGCACCATGTCGGTAACAATCGACAGCGAATTATTGGGAAGAAATACGAAAATCGCTCCGTTTTCCAATCTGGCGCCTCAATTGGAGCGGGGCTTTATGATGATGAACCTGAAGCAAGACTTCTTTCACAGGTTCTATCCACGGGCTCTGGCAGGAGCTGCTATCGCCAATGAGGCCGCCAAAATACCTAACGAGCCTTATACGCCGGTCATCGGCTCCCTTTCATTGGAATACAGGGCTTCGGAAGAAGTGGTTTATTCGGAGCTGGAAAAAAGACATTTTGAAGATCGTGTCGAACGGCTATTTCACATAGAGCCCTACGGCATAGCGGAAATATTCCCCATTGCCGGAAATCCCGATAAAGATGTTCCAGTAAACCGCAATCTTGTCCCTCAGTTTTTAATCAACGAGCCGGATAAAAACGGCCTCACCTTTACCACCACCGATGCAGAGGGCACTTTGTACATCGGCTTGAACGACGTTGTACCGCCCCAGAGTTTGTCGGTTCTTTTCCAGGTATCTGAAGGCAGCGCCGATCCCGACAAGCCCAAACAGGAAATCATCTGGTCGTACATGGCGCACAACCGCTGGATTGATTTTGAACCCACGGAAATCGTATCGGAAGCCACCAATGACTTGCTGAAGTCGGGCATTATCACCTTTTCCCTGCCCAGGGCGATTACCAAAAACAATACGGCCCTTCCTGGCGATACCTATTGGATAAAAGCAAGTGTAGCCCGTGAAAAAGACGCCGTTTGCCAATTGATTGCTGTGCTGCCACAGGCGGTAAAAACCACGGCACAAATCAGTCAAAAAAATGACCTCAACCGCCTGCTGAGCCCACTCCCGGCGGAGACGATCTCCAAACTAAAATTCCGCCAGGCAGCGCTGAAAAAAGTAGAACAGCCCTTTGCTTCTTTTAATGGAAAATGGGTAGAGAAGCTCATTGAAGACATTACCGATATCCAGGACCTGCAGTTTACCCGGGAGAACAATGCCTTTTATGTGCGGGTAAGCGAGCGCCTGCGGCATAAGGGCCGGGGCATCACGATATGGGATTACGAACGATTGGTGCTGGAGGCCTTTCCCGACGTATACAAAGTGAAATGCCTGAACCACACGAGCCAGGAGTCAGAACACGCACCGGGCTTTGTGAAAGTGATCGTCATCCCCAACCTACGAAACAAAAATGCCATCGATCCCC
>CAYUJK010000564.1:0-2444 GCA_964444895.1 uncultured Roseivirgaceae bacterium | reverse complement strand
ATAATTTCGCCATTGGAGTCCGTTACTTCCTTAATCACTGCCTTCAACCGCTCTTCAAACTCGCCTTTGTACTTGGCGCCGGCCACCAGCAGGCCCATGTCCAGCGAGATGATCGTTTTGTTTTTTAAATTCTCCGGAATGTCTCCATCTACCATTCGTTGAGCCAGGCCTTCTACGATGGCGGTTTTACCTACACCAGGCTCGCCCAGCAGAATGGGGTTGTTTTTTGTTCTCCTGGAAAGTATTTGCAGCACCCGCCGGATTTCCTCGTCCCTGCCAATCACCGGGTCTATTTTCCCTTCCGCAGCCAGCTTGTTCAGGTTACGGGAGTAGCGCTCCAGCGACCGGTATTTCGATTCTGCGTTTTGGTCTTGCACTTTATTTCCTCCACGCAATTCTTCAATGGCCTTTACCAGGTCTTTCTTGTTAAAGCCCAGCTCTTTAAGGAGAGCAGCTGTTTTATCTTTTGCCTCCAGCAATCCCAGTAAGATATGCTCTACAGCAACGAACTCGTCACCAAATTCCTTGAGATAGCCCGTTGCTTTTTGCAGGGCAGCATGACCTTCATTAGACAGGTAGGGTTGTTGGCCCGAAACCCTGGGATAGCCTTCGATAATCGCATCAAGCTTATTGTCTAGCTGTAGCCTGTTGATATTCAACTTCTTAAGGATGAACGAAATCACATTTTCATCAGATGCCAGGATGCCCTTCATGAGGTGCGCAGGCTCGATTGATTGCTGCTGGTTGGCCGAAGCGACCTCAGCTGCCTTCTGGATAGCCTCCTGCGATTTTATGGTATAATTATTAAAGTTCATATTCGATTTTTTACGTGTTTTTGATTGACTTTGATTGCTTATCAATAAATTTACCAGCCCGATTCGTAGCGAAAATTCTGCAATAATGTCTTGATTTTCGTCTTCACAAACGATTTTTAAGCCATAATGACACAAACAACGCGGGCATTGTCTCGAAATTACGTATCAGCAACAAACAACTATGGCAAGAATAAAAATAGAACTACCCGAAGAGTTTCTCTTTTCCACCGAAATAAAAGTGCGCATCACCGACCTGAACTATGGAGGACATTTAGGAAATGACAAGATGCTCACCTTACTTCATGAGGCCCGGGTTGATTTTATCCATCACCTGGGTTTTGAAGGCGAACTGAATATAGGTGGATTGGGAATAATTGTGACCGATGCAGTGATAGTATATAAATCGGAGGTGTTCCACAACGATCTTCTGAAAATAGAAGTGGGTATTGGGGATTTTAACAAATACGGTTGCGACTTGTTTTACAGAGTTACCAATGTAGATAGCGGCAAAGAAGTAGCCCGCGCCAAAACCGGCATCGCCTTTTTCAATTATGAAACACGGAAGATAGCAGAAGTTCCGGAGGAGTTTATTGAAAGAACAAAACAATGAGCAGTTCTTTCTCAATCTATATTTAATGGACAGATGTTAGGTAGAAATTCACCCTTCCATCACTATATACAGCTCTCCGTGTTTTAATTTGCCCACGCAGCTGTTAGGCCAACTCAAGGTTATTTCCAAAATTTTAACCCCTGAATATATTTAAAGTCTTTTCTATTTAAGGTATACAATGGGATATCGTGTGTAATGGCGGTTGCCGCAATAAATCCATCCGGAAGGCTTAAATTATGGCTCAAAGAATATGTTGTCATTAGATCGATAAACTGATCACAAATCCGACTATCGATAAGCAATACTTTTAAATGCGAAAGATCTTTTTTGATCTGCGAAAGCTCCTTTTTATTTAAAGCCCCGTAAATCAATTCACCGGAAGTAACTATACTTACCGCAATGGACTGCTGACCAATGGATTTCAATGAATCAACTATCTCAGTGTTTTCCTTATAAAACTCTATGATGATATTGGTGTCACAGAGGACTAGCGGTTCCTTTCCCATGCCTGTTTTCGAAGTTCATCTGCATTAACTTCCCTGTTTTTCCACAAGCCTGCAGAAGCAAAAAAATCGTACTTTTTGGACGTAGATTTTTGCTTAAAAGAAGCCTTATCGACCTCTACAAAATCCAGTTGTTTCATCAGTTTCAGAAAAAAACTGAGTTTGCTATCGTCTTTTATAGTAAGGATTATTTTTCCCATATCCCAAAGATAACGATTTTAGATTATGATTTGATGCCACTAATGAGCTAGGAAGTACGACAAAATTCTCTTTCTAAAATTTACCTCAATTCCGAGTTCTTGAGAGATTTGTAAAACCAGCTACTATAACAACGAAAAACAAAAAATATGCGAAAGAAATACATCTTCGACGTATTGAAAACTGCTATGCACTTTTTCGTGAATTTCGCGCATTTCGTTGTTTAAACTATGAAAAGGGACTTTGTCGTACACCCAATGAGCAATCCGTAATGCTGATTTTGCGGACACCACCGCGCCATCCCAGTCAATTTACAAA
>CAYUJK010000563.1:0-2446 GCA_964444895.1 uncultured Roseivirgaceae bacterium | reverse complement strand
TACGTAAGGCCCAGGCTGCGCAGCGACTCTACCCTGGCAATCTCGTAGTACCGGGCGTAGTTGCCATAGTACACGTAGCCCATCTGGTCGGTGTCTGCATATCGTACCCGCAGTTGATAAGAAAAGCTGAACATGGCTATTTATATATTTTTGCGTTGTTTAAGGCCTGCTGAAAGCGCCGGGCATTTCGCATGTGCTCCGAAAGCGAGGCCGTGAAATTGTGATAACCGGAAAAATCTTCTTTGGCACACATGTACAGGTAATTATGCGACTCGGCATTGAGCACCGCATCAATGGAAATAATCGACGGAAAGTTAATAGGCCCGGGAGGCAGACCAGCATATTTATAGGTGTTATAAGGCGAGTCTATGGCCTTGTGCGCGTTGAGCACCCGCTGAATACCAAAGTCGCCTATGGCAAATACAAGCGTGGGATCGGCCTGTAGCAGCATTCCTTTTTTCAGCCGATTCAGGTACAATCCTGCGATTCGTGGACTTTCGTCGTTGTGGCGGGTTTCGGCCTGTACGATCGAAGCCAGGATGGTCACCTCATTGGGGGTAAGTCCCATTTTCTTCGCTTTTTCCAGCCGGCTGTCGTTCCAAAACAGCTTGTATTCCCTGTGAAAGCGTTCCAAAAGGCCTGAGGCCGAGACTGTCCAGTACACTTCGTAGGTATTAGGAATGAACATGCACCGGAATGTCTCTGTGTCAAAACCGTATTTTTCGTGCATTGCGGGATCAAAAAGCAACGTATCAAATTCCCCAGCCTCCAGTTCGATGTTAGCGCATACTTTCTCTGACAATTCTTCTAACAGGCGTACATTGGAGAAAGTGATGTTCACCGGCGTTTGATCACCGGACCTTAGCATTTTAATTGCTTCCAGGTTGCTTGATTCTGCACGGATCACATAGTGGCCGGGCTTTACTGTCTCCGGGTAGTCCATGAGCTTGGCCAACAGGCTGAAGGACACCGATTCATGCAGGTAATTCCCATCATAGAGCGCGTCCCGAACGTCGTCAAACGTAGCCCCGGTGTGAATATAAAAGCTACGATCGGCGTTGTTAATCAGAAAATTGGGGGCATAAACCACCTGGTAAAAATAAAAGCTGAAAGATATAAACATGATACCGGCTACTACCAGTATCATCACAAAAACATTTCTCAGTCGCATCTTTAGTTTTTAATAAGCGCCAAAATTAATAATTTGACCGATGAAATTACGACGGATGTATAAATGATCTGAATAATGTCGAAAAATCCACATGCAACGGTCTTTAAAGTATATAAGGACAACCCCGAACTGAGTAAAATCGACAAAGCGGTAGAGGCAATGAGAAACGGAGGGGTAGTGATCTACCCTACCGACACGGTGTACGCCATGGGTTGTGACTTGTACAACGCCAAAGCCATAGAGCGAATCACGAAGATTAAAAGCTTCAGCCGCCAGAAGCCCGATTTTTCCATTATCTGCGAAAACATAAGCCAGGTATCCCAGTTTACCAAAATCATTGGTAACGATGTGTTTAAGATGATGAAAAAAGTGCTGCCCGGCCCCTATACATTCATTTTACAGGCTAACAACAAAATCCCGAAGGCCATTAATCAAAAGCGCAAAACCATCGGCGCGCGTGTACCCGACAACAACATCACCCTGGCGCTGGTGCGGGCGCTTGGCCACCCGCTGATTACTACTTCGGTGAAAGAAGAAGACGAGATTATTGAGTACTACACCGATCCGCATGACATCGTGGACAAGTTTGAAAGCCAGGTAGACATCATCATCGACGGCGGGATGAGCGGTAATACCCCCAGCACCATTGTGGACTGCACCACCGAAGTGCCGATAATCATACGAGAAGGTCTCGGAAAGCTGGAAGATCTAATATAAAAAGAGTTTCCATTAAAAGTGGCTTATTTATTGCACAGCAATCGCCACGTCGGAATTTCACCTTTTGCTGATCGTTTTTTATTGGTGATTTGTAAATTGAAGGATGGTGTTTTTGTTCTTGCCTTAAATTAAAATATGTATGAGAAGTGTATCATTTATTTTCGTTCTTGTGTTACTCAGTCAATGCACATCTACCGCGCAAATTGACCTGGGAAAAGTAAAAAAAGCCATTGGAGGGCAGAGCCTCACCACGGAAGAAGTAGCCCAGGGCTTAAAGGAAGCGCTGACAAATGGGGTTTCCAAAGGATCGGATTTGGTATCGCAGTTAGACGGCTACTACAAAAATCCGCAAATCAAGATACCCTTCCCCCCTGACGTGCAGCGAGTAGAAGAAAGACTTCGGCAAATGGGTTTAGGTGGTGAGGTGGACAAGTTTATTGTGTCGCTGAACAGGGCCGCCGAAGACGCTGCCAAAGAGGCCAAACCTATTTTCATCTCTGCCATCCGGCAAATGACCATTCAGGATGCATGGGCTATCCTGCGTGGTGATCAGGACGC
>CAYUJK010000562.1:1300-2448 GCA_964444895.1 uncultured Roseivirgaceae bacterium | reverse complement strand
CTGAGGGGTGCGCAATTGGACGATGTCTCGTAACATTCGTTATTGGCGCAAGGCTCACTAAATTACGCTCAAAATTGAAGAAAGGTAAAAATCTCTTAGTTTTGCTTACAATCTATGCAACACAAGTTGACAATTGCCCAATGACCATTGACTCATCATTTTAAAAAAACATAACAGATATGAAAACAGCAAAAATCACTCTAACACTATTCGTAGCTGCATCCCTGCAATTCGCATGTTCATCAGGAAGCAAGCAAGACCACGCCCACGAGGAACATGGCCATGAAATGCACGAGGCCGATGAAAAAAGTATGGAAAGCAATGGCGTAACCTCCGCCTACCTCGATCTAAAAAATGCCCTTGTAGCCACCGACGCCTCCCAGGCCATTGAAAAAGCGAAGGCGCTGGAAATGGCATTCCATGCGGCAGATTTTCACAGCGAGGCTGAAATTGCCAAGGCCATTCATTCTACCGACGATGTGGAAGTGCAGAGAAAAGCCTTCAAAGCGCTTTCGGAAAGAATGTATGAATTGGCTTCTTCTAACAAGTTGGAATTCAACACGCTATACAAGCAATATTGCCCTATGGCTTTTGACGACACCGGCGCCTTCTGGCTCAGCGATTCGAAGGAAATCCGCAATCCCTACTTTGGCGATAAAATGCTGAAATGCGGAAGAGTGGAAGAAACCCTGGCGAAGAAGTAAAATCCTTGTTATTCGTTATTGGGTTAGTTTTGTGTTCGGTGTTCTGTATTCGGCAATCAGTATGTGCGAATAAATACTGACGCACTGACTACCGAATACGGATTACTTGTCTCCCTACATATCCGGTAGCCGAACGGTAAACTGTGTATATTGGCGAGAAACTGACTCCAGGGAAATTTCTCCCTGGAGCTTGTCGATGGTTTCTTTTACTATGTAGAGACCCAGCCCCGAACCTTTCGACTGGTCGGTGCCACGAAAAAACATGGAAAACACCTTATCCTGCACGGTGGCGTCAATGCCTATGCCATTGTCCTTAATGCGTATCACATTCACCCCGTTTTCTTTCACAAAGCTGATTTCCACTGACGAATCTTCGGTATTTTCTTTACGGTATTTTATAGCATTAGAAACGAGATTCGAGAGCACAATTTTTACCCTTAGATA
>CAYUJK010000562.1:0-1200 GCA_964444895.1 uncultured Roseivirgaceae bacterium | reverse complement strand
GCCCCTGATGGATTTCAGCGGCGCGCTGAGGTCGTGCGAGGCGCTGTACACGAAGCGGTCCAGTTCCTGGTTGGCTTTTACCAGCTTAGAAGTTCGCTCCTGCACGCGGTTATCGAGTTCCTGGTTCATTGTGCGCAGTTCATCATGCGTTTTTTCCAGCTCGCGGTTCATCACTTCCACCTGGTCTTTCTGCTTGTAGAGGTCCTCAAGTGTGGTAGTCAGCTCTTCATTGGTCGTCTCTATTTGTTCCTGCTTTTCTCTCAGTTCTTTCACGAGGCTGTTGAGCCGAGCCGTGCGCTCCGCTACCATTTTTTCCAGTTGGGCGTTGATCTGGGTAAGCCGGCGCGTTCGAAGGTAAAAAGCCAGGTAGATGCCGGCACCCAGCAGCACCAAAACCATCAGCCGGAATAGCCATGTTTGCCAAAAAGGGGGCTTAATGATAATCTTCAGCTGGCGGCCTTCTTCATTCCAAAGTCCATCGTTATTGCTGGCCCTCACGTGAAAAACATACTCCCCGGGATTCAGGTTGGTGTAGGTAGCGCTCCGCTGATTTCCCACATAGTTCCAGTCCTTTTCTAATCCTTCCAGCCGAAAGGCGTAATTGTTCTTCTCAGGATTGGTAAAATTGAGCGCCACGTAGTCCAGCGTAAACACCGAATGACCATAAGACAGCGTGATTTCGTCTACCATGCTGATATGCCTGTTGAGCGGTGACTTATCAGCAGCTATTTTTACCGGCTTATTGAATATCCTGAGTTCAGTAATGTATATCCTGGGCACATGTGGGTTATCTTTGATGCTTTTAGGGAAAAATAAGTTGAAGCCTCCCGTTCCGCCAAATACCAGCTCGCCATTGCTCGTTTTGCTCACGCTATAGCGGGAAAACTCCCCGCCCTGCAGTCCGTCATTTTTGTCGTAGTTTTTAAAGGTGGCTAACCGGAGGTCAAATTTCGAAATTCCTTTAGTGGTGCCTATCCACAGGTATCCATCCTCATCTTCAATGATCGACTTTACGTGATTCACCGGCAGCCCGTGCTCTGCCGTATATTTTTGAAAATCGTCGGTTTTTTTTCTGTACCGGCAGAGCCCCCCTGAAGTGGCAATCCAGATTGTACCTTTGCTGTCCTCGAACACATGGTTTACCATATTGGATGCCAGGCTGGTAGTATCGTCTTGTTCGTGCATGTACCGCTTGAACAC
>CAYUJK010000561.1:0-2451 GCA_964444895.1 uncultured Roseivirgaceae bacterium | reverse complement strand
TGCTGGAGAACTTTTTTGAATGGAGTCCGCTGATACTTACCGGCGAGGAATGTTTCGATCTCTTTGGCGACTGGGGCTTCAAGGCCGATGCGCTCATCTGCGAAAAAGGCTTTGAAGAAAATTTCGAAACGGAAATAGCGCTGCAGCAGCCGCTGGATGTGATAAAAATAAAGAACAATACCCAGCTTATATCCGACGGTCTCAGCTACCTGAAATCGAAAAAATGCCCGGCTGTAAATGTATTTCTGGATAATGACGCGCTTTTTTCTGAACGGCTGGTGGTGAAAGACCGCTCTCTTGCGGTAGCGGTGATCAGGGGTGACAAGCGCGGGATATTTGTCCGGTCGGGGCTCTATGAAAAGTGGCTGCCTGCTGCTTCTTCGCTGATTCTGAAGCCGCTTTTTACAGACCAGCTATTTATTTTTAAATACCACAATGGTTCGTCCTGGATGCAAAAAATCAACACCGAATTTGTTATCAATATCGATAGAGAAGGTCCCTTTGTGATCAATTCGCGGCAGAGCTATGTAGTGTGGGAGCCGGTATAGGCCTTTTTTTTGCGGTTGGATTCACAGCAATTCATTCACGCTTTCCGGCGGCCTGCCCAGTACAGCCTTAGGGCCTTTTACCACTATCGGCCTTTCGATCAGTTTAGGGTTTTCAGACAAGATCTTCAGCCACTCCTCTTCGGAATATTTTTTCCCTTTATATTTTTCCTTATAAATGGCTTCGCTTTTTCTCACCAGCTCTTCGGCGGCGATGCCCAGTTTTTGGATGAGATCTTTGAGTTCTTTTTCGCTGGGGGGAGTCTTCAGGTATTCGATAATCTCTGCCTCTCGTCCCGCTTCCTGGATCAACTGCAATGTTTGGCGGCTTTTGGTGCACCTGGGATTGTGGTAAATTTTGAGCATACAGCGGCGCTTTTTTGAAGTTTAATTTTATACAGCCGAAAATAATAAGTTTTTTTGCACCAAAAGTAGCCTACATGAACAAAATTGAAGTTTGCTTTTCCCCCAAGCTATTCGAATACCGGCTCATCCAGGACGACTTCGTAGCGGTGGTGGCAGATATCTTCCGCGCTACCACTTCCATCTGCGCCGCGCTCGACTACGGAGTAGCCAAGGTAATTCCCGTGGCGGGGCTGGATGCCGCCCGCGAAATGAAAGAGAAAGGATACCTGGTGGCCTGCGAACGCGACGGAAAGATCCTGGACTTTGCCGATATTGGCAACTCACCCTCGGACTTTCTGATTCCTGAGTTACAAGGAAAGGAAATCGTCTTTTCTACAACGAACGGTACCAAAGCCATCAATATGGCGGCAGCAGAAGCATCTACAACGCTGGTGGGTGCTTTTATGAATGTAAAGGCGGTGGCCCGGCACATAGTGAAAGAAAACAAAAATGCCGTAGTGCTGTGCGCTTCGTGGAAAAATCTGTTCAACCTGGAAGACACCCTCTTTGCCGGTGCACTGGCAAGTGAACTGATGGAGGCGGGGTTCGAAACAGAGTGTGATTCGGCCAGGGCAGCGATGGATTTGTGGCACATAGCCCGTAACGACCTCCCGGATTATCTCCGGAAATCCTCTCACCGAAACCGGCTCAATCATCTGCTTAGCGAGGAAGACTACCAGTTGAGTCTCCAGGTAGATTCCTCTACCGTCGCGCCGGTATTTGTCAATGGAGAATTATTGCCCGCAGAAAATGTCTAACGCCATTCAGGAACTCAAAAACCTGGAACAGCTGCTGAAGACCGAACAGCAGGCCGACCGGGAAGAATACCAAAGAAAAGTGCTGTCAGTAAGCATTAAAGACCGTGTGAACCAGGGAATATGCTGGCATCCGGTATTGCTGAAAAAGCAATACTACGGCACGGCAGAAAGACTGGTCCTGGAAGTAGAGAAGAATGTGGCTGATGAGCAAGAACACGCCTTTCAACCGGGATCAGTGATATCGCTCTTCACCAACATGGCCTACGCTGCAGCAGAATCGCGCCAGGTGACGGGGGTGGTAAATTACGTGAAGAAGAACGTGATGGTGATGACGATGAACAGCGACGAGCTGCCGGATTGGGTGTTTGATGGCAAGATGGGCGTGCAGCTACTCTTTGATGAAGGAACATATCGCGAAATGTTTGCCGCATTGCTGAAAGTGCGAAAGGCAGAGCGGGGCAGGCTGGCGGAGCTTAGGGAGATTCTGTTGGGCTACCAGCAGCCGGCGTTCCACCCGGCAGAAAAAGCGGCAGTCGAAGGACTGAATGATTCGCAGAACGAGGCCCTAAACAAAATACTGTCGGCTAAGGACGTGGCCCTGATCCACGGCCCACCGGGAACGGGCAAAACGACCACACTGGTGGAGGCGATTTTCCAGACGCTGAAAAAGGAAACACAAGTGCTCGTGTGTGCGCAAAGCAATGCGGCCGTAGACCTGCTCACCGAAAAGCTAAGCGACCGCG
>CAYUJK010000560.1:0-2454 GCA_964444895.1 uncultured Roseivirgaceae bacterium | reverse complement strand
TTCTTGAGATTTTTCCCTCCTGCAAAAGCATCGTTTTGGCAGGAACTTCCTGCCGTTTGAAATAGGGAGCGAGTTTCTCCCATTTGTCTGATGCACTGGTATTTGTATTCATTCCCGTTTTTCTATCTGTAGTTCAGTGGTTTTTCCCAAAGACCTTATTGTTGTGTCGCAAGAGCCAAACAATTTAAGAGGGCAATTTGAGCAATTAAAATATCAATATCATCCATGGCTTCTCCCTAATCTCTGTTTAGAACGACGACCTCGCCACTTGCATGCCCGTGCGTTTGATGGATGAAATGCCTGATGAATGCTGCTATCGCTAATGCGCCAGATAAGCCAGGGAATCTTAGCTGAAATTTTGGAAAAAAACAATATTGGGTACTTTTCTTACCGTATTTCTATTCCAAGTGTACAACATGAGTATTCTGCCGTTGTGAACCTGTTTTGCGGCCAGGCAGATCCCTGCCGTACGACCGGAATGGTGCCCCAACAACTGCTGTAAGTGCCTTATGTCAGCATCATTTTCCAGTACCTGAGTTGCGAAAGTATACCTGATACAGTCAGGATTAAGCAGTGCCGTATCTCCGGCGCTTTCCAGCACCTGCTTCCAGATACTCCATGGCCTTTTCCTTAAACGTTCTGCTTATCGGAATTTCCTGGGAATTTACAGTGATGGACTCTTTTGAAAATGAATCTATTTTTTTTGTGTTGACAAGGAAAGATCGGTGGATCCTTAAATAGTATTCCGGGAGTTTTTCTTCTATTTTACTGATCCTTTCCCGGGTAATCAGGACTCCTTCTGTGGTATGCAACTTGATATAATCCCCCAGGCTTTCAATGTAGAGCAACTTTTCCAAATCCACTTGCACGTTCTTTCTATCCACCTTTACCAGTAGGAAGCATTTCCTTCCGTTTGTAGTCATTTGATCTATTTTTCTTTGCCTCGACTGCATTTGGAGAAAGGTGTGCCGAAAGCTGTCTACGAACACAATGAAGTACAGCGAGAGGCCTAAATAGACTAAGTTGATCGATTGTGGGGCCATGTTGGCGTAGTCATAATTAGCGAGAAAAATGAAAGCCAGTATCGCAATGATCATTTCCAACCACAGCGATACGATCATCGTGTACGTGAGGTAAATGCCAAACTTCAGGTATTTGCCTGGCTGCAAATACCGCGGGACTAAAAAATGGTTAAAGAACCAGGAAGTGGCGATGGCTATGGGAAGAAGAGAGGTTACGAAAAAGAAAGTTAGCTCGTAGTTTTTGGAAGAATGGCCAAAGGCGATAATTAAAAAGATGACCATGATCGTCCAGAATAGTGACCTGCCAAGGAATGATTGCTTTGCCATGCCGGTAAATTCGGTATTACTATAAAAAAAACAATGCTTTATCGACGAAATGCAGTTTTAGCGCCGGATTTCACCTGTCAAAATTGACCTCTCCACCCTACATTTGATCATACAATTCAGCGCTGAATAAGAAATGTTTTGGTAAAATTAAATGGAGAAAATTATGATGAAGCTGTTTATTGAAGGCGGACCATTATTTATGGGAGTCCTCACCTTAATCGGACTGGTTATGACTGCATGGAGCATAGCCGTCAGCAGATATGTTTTTTTACAGCACCACGTTGAAGAGGCGGCTGTAAGACACAACATTACCTACATCAAATCAATTGGGCTTTTTGCTTTAATAGTAGGGATTTTTGGACAACTAGTCGGTCTGTACCAGATGTTTGTAGCCATACAACAATTGGGAACGGTATCGCCTGCAATTTTAGCAGGTGGACTCAAGGTGTCATCGATCACCACCCTTTATGGAATTTTTATTTTTATGGTATCCTATGTCATTTGGTTTGTAATGGATTTTGTATTGGCAAGAAGAGCAACAGACTGATCTTGAATAGTCTTCTGGAGCCCTGTGACGGCTGAAACCATTACCAGGGGCTGTCACAGGGCTTTCTGTTACACGCTATGATCCATTTGAGTGGCGAATAGGAGATTCAAGTTGGGTCTTAATTATTGAACCAGGCCAGGCTTTTATAAAAAAGCTGGACATCTGTTAATGCGTTCAGATAGCCAGCAATGACGGTTACTGTCATGACCCAAAGGGCAAATTGTGCTCTATTGCGGAATTTGGATTTATGCCCCGTTAGGGGCAAAATGTCGGTAGAAAATAAATTTGAGGAGGTGAAGAGTGCCACCGGCACGCAACATGTTTCGTCCTCCGATATGCATCGGAGCAGGCTCTGACGGGACTTATCCTGGTAATCATTTTTATTTTCTACCCACATTATGTCCCTCTGGGATATAAAAACCTTTAAACTGACGGCAAGGGCCTCTGTCGGCAGACAGGTTGGTAAAGCCTCTTGGCGCGTCGCAAGTCCCGCCTGCGGTGGACATTTTTTTATGAGCTTCTTTTAAATCTAATATCGGATTTTTTTTGCCGTCCCAA
>CAYUJK010000559.1:0-2457 GCA_964444895.1 uncultured Roseivirgaceae bacterium | reverse complement strand
GAATTTGAGCTGGTTAACTCCGAAACCATAAAGATTACGCTGGCCAATAAATTCCAGGAAAAATCGATCGAAAACCTAAAACCCGACCTGCTGGGCGAGCTGCGCGGCAAACTGAACAACAGCTTCATCGACCTGCAAATAGATTTTCAGAAGATTGATGAAAAGCAACTGCGCTACACCAACCGGGAGAAGTTTGATTACCTGGCGCAGAAATACCCGCTTCTTTCTGAGCTTAAAAATCGTTTAGATCTTGACCCGGATTTTTAGGAGTAAAAGAGGCTTTGAAAATCTATTCAAAGCCTCTTTTTTATTTTTCAGGACGTCTGTCATATTATGACTACCCTGAGGAAAATTATTCTACGTAGCCTGGGTTTTGGTACGCATTTTTAGCTTCAGTACTCAGTGCGTTTCCGTTTTCATCGGTCAGCAGATCCAGGTACGCCCTGGGCCACGGGCGGAAGGTATAGTGCTTCCGGAACTGCCCCTTGCCGTTGCCATCCTGTCCATTTCCGTTTTCTGTATTGGTAGCTACCGGCCATAACCCCGTTTGGTCAGAAGCCATTTGGTTCAGGTACATAATCCTGTCGTATAGCACTCCGGCATTGTGTTGGGCCTCCCAGCCTATGCCTTCTGAAAGAAATTCACGAGCATACTCATTGTAAATAAAATGGATGAACATGTCTTCTTTCGTGGTAGCCGTCGGGATGTACTGTTCCGCATCGGCCTCAGGCATGCCCGGCGTAAAGTGATTTTCCGTCACCATGATCTCGGTGTAGGTATTGGACGATACTGTATATGGAGCGTCAAGCTCTTCAGCAGGCAGCGAAGCGGCTTCAGGATACCATTCAACAAGCACCGCGTGCCGGTTTTCACCACTTTTGTAGGCCGCTCTTTCTCGCAGAACGTTAATGTCGTCTACCGCCAGGCCGTAGTCTCCCTTGCGGCCATACGCCTCGGCCCTGATCAGGTACGTTTCAGCCAATCGCATCAGAATGGCATCGCGGGTTCCCGATTCGCTGTTGAAGTTGGCCTCATCGGTGCTTCCTCCGCGCGAGGGGTCAACGAACTTCCTGGACGACAAGTAGGGGGCGTTCCTGGTAGTAGCCAGCCCCATGCTTGAGCCATCTACAAAGAGCCTGTAGTAATAATTGCCCGTAACATCCGACTGCACCCATCGCACCATAAACTGGAATGGCATGCTCATGACCATGGCAGAGTCAAGTGCGTCTTCCCGTTGGTTTTCGAGGTAGATCAGCGCCCTTCGCCCATTTAAAATCCTTTTATCTCCCGCGACGACTTCCGGTTCCCCGGCAGGCTTGTTGGCATTCCACCAGGCTGCCGCTTCTTCTGTCCACGTAAATGAATTGCTGGTAGCCGCAGGCATATTGCTGACGTATTCATGCCTGAACGTCTTTCCGTAGCGGGAGTCGTTGAGTTTATCGCGGAAATTGTCGTATGCCCAATCCGTGGGTTTAAAGGTGCCAAAAGGCCTTCCGTACGCCATAGCGCGCGTTACGCCGGTTTGGTCGGTATAGTTGCCCACATGGTAGTTGCACGACCGGTTTCCTCCAAATCGCCCGTTCAGTGTCAGGTTTACGTCAAACTGGGCCGCCCAAAGCACCTCTTTGTGAGGACTGGTTTCAGACACGCTGGGGTCGAAAAGCGTCCAGTAGTCTGGCGCCAGCTCGCCTACACCGGCAATTACTTCTGAGGCAAAATAAATGGCCGAATCGAGATCAGTAGCCACATTGCCTTTATAAAGCATGGCCAGGTGGGGTTCTCCGCCCTGAAAGTCCGCGGCTTGGGCTCTGTTCAGGTATAGTTTTGCCAGGAAATGTCCTGTAGCCCACTTAGTAGCCCGACCCCTGTCTCCCTGTGTTTCGGGCAGGTTATCGTAAGCAAATCTGAGATCAGAGATGATTTGTTCATAGATAATCTCCAGGCTGGCTTTGGGAAAATAATAGGTGCCATCGTCTTCCCTCCTTGGGGTCAATAGCAATGGCACATCGCCCAATTGGTTGGAAATCAAATAATAAGCCCAAGCCCGGAGAAAAAGCACTTCAGCTTTGCGCATATCCCTGAACTCATCGTCGGTACCAAACCTTCCCGGGCTCACATTATCGATCAGATCCAGGGCAATGTTGCAATTGTTAATATGCGGATATGCGCCCATGGGGGCATACGCCGCGTTTGCCGACCCAATAAAGTTGGTCATATTAGCCGCAATATTGCTTTGGTCTGTGCCATATACCGATCCCGTAGCGCGGGCGAAGTTGGCATTGGAGGTCATGTAGGCATCGGTCTCCGTATCGATCAGCCGGGACCCGTTTACTTCCCACTCGTGCTTTACGCGGGCATATACATACAGCCCTTTGATGAGCGATTCGAGTCCGCCTTCATCATTGTAGTAGTTCTGTGTGAGGTTCGAAACCTGCTTCTCTTCCAGGAAGTCCTGGC
>CAYUJK010000558.1:0-2461 GCA_964444895.1 uncultured Roseivirgaceae bacterium | reverse complement strand
AACTTGGCACCAGGCCCGGAGGCGGAGGGGTAGGGAAGAGGTCGCGGTAGTGAGGTCCGAAGGTTCCGTCGCTCTTTTTATAATTAAAAACGGAAACCTGCCCTTCAAACCGGAATATTGAGGCATACACATTGGGTTTGCCCAGGATCACGCAGGCGTCGTTCACCAAATACCGAGTCGGAAAGTTGTCCGTGCCGTCGGCCACCACATCGTAGTCCTTGATGATATCCAGGGCATTGGCGCTGGTGAGCTGCACGTTGTGAACGGTGAAGTTGACGTGCGGATTCAGCTTTTCCAGGCGTTCTTTGGCGGCCACTGCTTTCGGTCGTCCCACGTCGTCAACAGTAAATAAAACCTGTCGCTGCAAGTTGGTTTCGTCTACTACATCAAAGTCAAGGATGCCAATATTTCCAACTCCTGCAGCCGTTAAATAGAGTAATAACGGCGCGCCCAAACCTCCTGTGCCTACGATCAGCACCTTGGAAGCTTTCAGCTTGCGCTGGCCTTCGATGTTGAACTCCGGAATGATCAGGTGCCTGCTGTATCGTTCCAGTTCTTCTTTTGAAAATTGTATGTTGCTCATTGTTCTGTCTCCTGTTTTTTAGTTTTTAATTCGCCTGCCTGAGGTAGACAAGCTCAAAGTTCAAAACTTGCCTGCAGCAGCCAGGGAATGATGGTAGTGGTGACTGCCTCCCGCTGCTGCCTACTGCCGCTCTACACCCCTCCCGCAATCGCCGGAATGATACTCACCACCGAGTCTTCTTTCAGTGGCGTCGATTCATTTTGCAGGGCTTTGATATCATCGTCGCCCACATATATGCGCACGAAACTTCGAATATTTCCGCTTTCGTCATACACATGTTTTTTGAGGTCAGGAAATGTTTCTGTCAGTTCCTGAATTGCTTCTTTGATTGTAGATCCACTCGTGTTGATAGAACCTTCGTTGTTCGTAAACTTTCGCAGTGGAGTAGGAATAATCACTTTCGCCATCGTTTCTTTTATTAATTAATTTTTGCTTTTACTCGTTCCATCTACAGCGTCTACGGAAGAGCGCTGAGAATCCAATATCTTTTCTTCCTGAAATTCACCTTTTTCGTCAAGCTGCCAAGAAGTGATGTCTCCGGCTGTTCCCTCATTCACCGATACGATGATGTACGAGAAATAAGGAAAAGCCTGGCTAAGGTCATGCACAGATGGTCGCGCCGGGTGATTGGGGTGTGAATGGTAAACGCCCAATAGCTTCAGGTTGTTTTCATCGGCGTACCGTTCTCCTTTCATATAATCCAGCGGTCCGATTTCAAACCTTCTGCGTTTATCGCCTTCTTTGCTGTTTACTACCTTCACAGCTTCGGTAATCACCCTTTCTTGCCCGTCTTGACCATATAAAAACCCGCATCCCTCATCGGGGTAGGCACTTTCGAGGTCAGCGATCATGTTTTCGAGCGCTTGTTTTTCAATTCGGAGGGCTAAGAAATCCATTTCTTTAAAAAAGGTTATTGATTACTTCACTATATTTTTCGGCGTTATCCGGGAAGACGGTCACGATCACTCCCGCATCGAGTTGGTCAGCCACCTGCAGGGCGCCATTGAGGTTGGCAGCAGCAGAGGGGCTTATGAGCAGTCCTTCTGTGGCTGCTACCCGCTTTATGGTGTCGTAGGCGTTGTAGGTATCCATCTCCAGGTTTTGGTGGGCAATGGTAGGGTCATAAATGGTAGGCACGATGGCCGTTTCCAGGTGTTTCCATCCCTCAAGGCCGTGCAAGGCAGAGTCTGGCTGTAAGGATATCAACCGGATGTCGGGGTTTAATTCTCTCAACCGCCTGCCCGAACCGGTAAATGTGCCGGTGGTGCCCAGCCCCGCTACAAAATGGGTAATCTCTCCGTTCGTTTGTCTCCATATTTCTTCGGCAGTAGTATGGTAGTGCGCTTTCCAGTTAGCCTCATTTTGGTACTGACGGGCATAGTAGTATTTGTCAGGATTTTTCTCGGATAATTCTTGCGCTATTTCCTGGGCTTCATCGGTGGAGCCAAACTTGGACGTGAAGATGATTTCGGCGCCGTAAGCCTTTAATATTGTTTTTCGCTCTTCGGAGGCGTTTTCCGGAAGACATATTGTCACAGGAATTCCCAGGGCTGCGCCGATGGCGGCATAGGCTATCCCCGTGTTGCCGCTGGTAGCATCCAGTAGCCTTTTCTCAGGGCTCAGTTCGCCACTCAGGATAGCATTTTTGATGATATTGAACGCCGGCCGTGATTTAACGCTGCCACCTAGTTGTTGCCACTCCAGCTTGGCAAAGATCTTCACGTTCTCATTGGCGTGGAGGCGCGTAATTGGGAAAAGAGGCGTATTGCCTATGAACTTTCCAATCACATCCAGTTGCTCTGTCAATTTCAAATCTATTTCCTGTGTAATCATCTCTGTTTTGATAAACAAAAAAGGCCTTTCCGGGTTTGGAAAGGC
>CAYUJK010000557.1:0-2467 GCA_964444895.1 uncultured Roseivirgaceae bacterium | reverse complement strand
CGCGGTCGCTTAGCTTTTCGGTGAGCAGGTCTACGGCCGCATTGCTTTGCGCACATACGAGCACTTGTGTTTCCTTTTTCAAGGTTTGGAAAATCGCTTCCACCAGCGTGGTCGTTTTGCCTGTTCCCGGCGGGCCGTGGATGAGAGCAACGTCTTTTGCCGATAGTATTTTGCTCAGGGCCTCGTTCTGCGAATCATTCAATCCTTCGACTGCCGTTTTTTCTGCCGGGAGGAACGCCGGCTGCTGGTAGCCCAACAGAATCTCCCTAAGCTCCGCCAGTCTGCCCCGCTCTGCCTTTCGCACTTTCAGCAATGCAGCAAACATTTCGCGATAGGTCCCTTCATCAAAGAGGAGCTGCACGCCCATCTTGCCATCAAGCACCCAGTCCGGCAGCTCGTCGCTGTTCATTGTCATCACCATCACGTTCTTCTTCACATAATTCACCACCCCCGTCACCTGGCGCGACTCTGCCGCACCGTGGGGCATGTTGGTGAAAAGCGATATCACTGATCCAGGCTGAAAGGCGTGTTCTTGCTCATCCGCTACATTCTTCTCTACTTCCAGAACCAGTCTTTCCGCTGTGCCATAGTATTGCTTTTTCAGCAATACCGGATGCCAGCATATTCCCTGGTTCACACGGTCTTTAATGCTTACCGACAGTACTTTTCTTTGGTATTCTTCCCGGTCAGCCTGCTGCTCGGTCTTCAGCAGTTGTTCCAGGTTTTTGAGTTCCTGAATGGCTTTAGACATTTTCCGCAGGTAATAATTCTCCATTGACAAATACCGGCGCCACGGTAGAGGAATCTACCTGGAGACTCAACTGGTAATCTTCTTCGCTGAGCAGATGATTGAGCCGGTTTCGGTGAGAGGATTTCCGGAGATAAGCCGGGAGGTCGTTCCGGGCTATATGCCACAAATCCATCGCTGCCCTGGCCGAATCGCACTCTGTTTCGAACCCCGCCTCCATCAGTTCACTTGCCAGCGCGCCGGCAAAGAGCGTGTCTTCCAGGTTGAATAGATTTTTCCATGAAGCGCACAGCACCAGGGCGTTTTTGTTCTTGTTCACTATGTGCCGGGCCACGGCCTTTACGTTCATAAAAGCGCCCACCAGCGTGGTAGATGCTTCTGCTGCCGCCATATTGATGGCTTTGGTACCGTTCGTTGTAGAAAAGACGATTTCCTTTCCTTTTAGCTCAGGAATCCGAAAGTCCGAGGGCGAGTTACCAATGTCGGCAAAGTCCAGGATCTTTCCATCGCGTTCGCAGGCCACCAGGTATCCTTTCTCCTTCATTTCGCGGGCTGCATCCAGCCCCGCCACGGGAATTACCTTGGCTACTCCGTAGTCAAGCGCGGCGCAGATGGAAGTGGTAGCGCGGAAAATATCTGCCACTACCGCTACGAAGTCGTCTTGGATGAGCCGGTATTCGAATAGCTTGGGGGAGAAGCAAACTTCTATTTTGTTCATGCAGGCTACTTTTGGTGCAAAAAAACTTATTATTTTCGGCTGTATAAAATTAAAGATTAAAAAAAGACGTCGTATGCTCAAAATTTACCACAATCCCAGGTGCGCCAAAAGCCGCCAAACACTGCAGTTGATTCAGGAAGCGGGACGCGAAGCAGAGATCATCGAATACCTGAAGACACCCCCCAGCGAAAAAGAACTCAAAGACCTCATCCAAAAACTGGGTATCGCTGCCGAAGACCTGGTGAGAAAAAACGAAGCCATTTACAAGGAAAAATATAAAGGGAAAAAATTTTCCGAGGAAGAGTGGCTGAAAATCTTGTCTGAAAACCCTAAGCTGATTGAAAGGCCAATAGTGGTAAAAGGCCCTAAAGCTGTACTGGGCAGACCGCCGGAAAGCGTGAATGAGCTGCTGTGATCTCAGCCGGTAGAGTAAAGCGAGTGTGGTCTGAAAGCCTATACCGGCTCCCATACTACATAGCTCTGACGCGAATTGATCACAAAGGGACCTTCTCTATCGATATTGATAACAAATTCGGTGTTGATTTTTTGCATCCAGGACGAACCATTGTGGTATTTAAAAATAAATAGCTGGTCTGTAAAAAGCGGCTTCAGAATCAGCGAAGAAGCGGCAGGTAGCCACTTTTCATAGAGCCCCGACCGGACAAATATCCCGCGCTTGTCGCCCCTGATCACCGCTACCGCCATCGAGCGGTCTTTCACCACCAGCCGTTCAGAAAAAAGCGCGTCATTATCCAGGAATACATTTACAGCCGGGCATTTTTTCGATTTCAGGTAGCTGAGACCATCCGATATAAGCTGGGTATTATTCTTTATTTTTATCACATCCAGCGGCTGCTGGAGCGCTATTTCCGTTTCAAAATTTTCTTCAAAGCCTTTTTCGCAGATGAGCGCGTCGGCCTTGAAACCCCAGTCACCAAAGAGATCAAAACATTCCTCGCCGGTAAGTATCAGCGGACTCCATTCAAAAAAGTTCTCCAGCA
>CAYUJK010000556.1:0-2477 GCA_964444895.1 uncultured Roseivirgaceae bacterium | reverse complement strand
GTATATCGCAGTAAGAAAAGCATTCTTGATATTTTTGATAAAGAAGGGAAAGAATTTATAAATTTGAAGAATGACAACTAAAAAAGACGAAATATTAAAAAAAATAAAAACTGCTGTTGAAAGTACTGAACCAAAAGCCACTTTAATTTTGTATGGTTCGTATGCTCGGGGGGATAATAGTAAGCATTCCGATTTCGATATACTTGTGTTAGTTGATAATGATAACCTCAGCAGGTCAGATCAAAAGAGAATAAAATACCCACTTTACGATATCGAATTTGATACCGGCGCCATTATTAGTCCAATCATTCTTTCGAAAAAAGATTGGGAAACCAAACGGAAGCGCACTCCATTTTTTGAAAAGATAGTCAAGGAAGGGAAAATCTTATGAAGGACAGCGACCGAAGTGATTTGGCAAAATATCGAATCAATCGGGCCAGGGAAACGCTCAGTGAGATATCGTTACATATAGAAAACAAACTTTGGAATACTGCAGTCAACAGACTTTATTACGCCTGCTATTATGCCGTAATAGCACTATTGGTCGATAGAAAAATTTCTACGACAACTCATGCAGGAGTACGACGCATGTTTGGTTTTCATTTCGTAAAAACAGGCATTATTGAAAAAGATTTGGGTAAGTTTTACTCTGATATTTTTGACATGCGGCAAACGGGCGACTACGAAGATTACATGGACTTTACAAAGGAAGATGTCTTAGACTTGCTACCGATGGCCCAAAAACTAATTTCCCGGATTGAAGCCTTATTGTGAGTATTGGAGAAGAATGGTGTGTCAAAGCCATAATTTACCATTGACGGTATTTTAGTTTAGAAAGTTGAAGGAGAAAAAAGCAAGACTCCCGAACCAATTGCGGGTGCTGTCATCAGCAATTAGGGAAGCACTACTTGTGCAAACAAAGAGGTTGCCAGCCAAGATATTAGCACCATATAAAAACCCATAAACACAACCACACTACCCCGGATGTATTAACTTTGCATTTTTAAAATACCAGAAGAAATGCAAGAGAGAAAAGTGGAACTGATGGCCCCGGCGGGCTCGTTCGAAGCACTTATGGCCGCCATACAGGGCGGAGCCGATTCGGTGTATTTTGGCATCGAGCAGCTTAACATGCGGGCCCGGGCTTCCATGAATTTTACCCTGGAAGACCTGGCAGAAATAGCTTCTATCTGTAAAGAATACAATATCAAATCCTACATCACGCTGAACACCATCGTGTACGACCACGACCTGAGCATGGTGAAAAATATCATTAACAAGGCCAGGGAACACGGTATCACAGCTGTCATCGCTGCTGATCAGGCAGTAATTGCCTACGCGAGGCAAGTAGGAGTGGAAGTACATATCTCCACGCAGGTGAACGTGACCAACGTGGAAACGGTGCGCTTCTACTCGCTCTTTGCCGATGTGATGGTGCTGGCCCGCGAGCTGAGCCTGAAGCAGATAAAGCATATCGTGGAGCAGGTGAAAAAAGAGAACATCACCGGCCCGTCAGGGAAACTCGTGGAAATAGAGGTGTTTGCCCACGGCGCGCTGTGCATGGCGGTTTCGGGCAAGTGCTACCTGAGCCTGCATACCTACAATGCCTCGGCCAACCGGGGCGCCTGCATCCAGAATTGCCGCAGAACCTATACCGTGAAAGACAAGGAAGACGGCTTTGAATTTGATATCGACAACGAGTACATCATGTCGCCCAAAGACCTCTGCACCATTGACATTATGGATCAACTGCTGGATACAGGCGTGAGCGTGCTGAAAATAGAAGGCCGGGGCCGCGCACCGGAATACGTGAAAGCCGTCATCTCCTGCTATCGGGAAGCCATCGACTCTGTGTTTGAGGGGACTTATTCCCAAGGAAAAATAGAGGCATGGATGAAGCGGCTGGAGACCGTGTATAATCGAGGGTTCTGGAACGGCTATTACCTGGGACAGAAGCTTGGCGAGTGGTCTGACGTACATGGCTCCAGGGCCACCCAAAAGAAGGTTTACATAGGTAAAGGAGTCCATTACTTCACCAACCTGGGCGTGGGGACTTTCAAAGTGGAGGGCCATCAGCTTAAAGTGGGGGACAAGATATTGATCACCGGCAAAACCACCGGAGTACTGGAGTCGGAAGTGCAGGAAATTCAGGTGGATGGCAAGCCGGTACCCAAAGCCAAAAAAGGAGAAACCATCGCCCTCAAAACCGGCGAGAGGATTCGCCCGTCCGACAAGCTCTATAAACTTGTAGAAGCCTGATGGTAATCGTAACACATCAGCGGGATAAGTGCATCGGGTGTAACTATTGCGTAGAGTTGGCCTACGAATACTGGCGCATGTCAAAAAAAGATGGCAAAAGCACCCTGCTCGGCGCGCAAAGCAAAAAAGGCTTCCACACCGCCCGCCTGGAGGAGGACGCCCTCTTCCCCAACCTGAAAGCCGCAGAGGCTTGTCCAGTGAATGTTATAAAGGTGAAG
>CAYUJK010000555.1:0-2481 GCA_964444895.1 uncultured Roseivirgaceae bacterium | reverse complement strand
TAAGTAGGCTTTTCCTGGTTTGTGAAAGATAAAACTAACCTGGACGAGCCGCCAACAGGCAGAATGTGGGAATAATGGAATGGTGGAATGATGGTACTGTTAGCCATTGGGTGGGATGTTCCCTTCCTGCCGGTAGCTATCGGCATCCAATAATCCATCATTCCCGCTTAAAGTCTTGCCTTTGGCCGAGCGGAAGAATTTGAAAGATAAATTAACAGTAACAAAAAATTGAATACAATGAACAAGATACTATATAAGTCGTTGAGATCCTGCCTGTATATGGCAGCAGCGACCTTCGTATTTGCCGGCTGCCTGCCGGAGTCTTCGGACGAAAACCTGGGACCGCAGCCAGTAGCCTCTTTTGAGGTAGTGCCGGTGGAAGGGAAAGTAAATACTTTCCTTTTGAAAAACACAACAGCGGGCGCATCCATTTCTTACTGGAATAAAAACGACGGAAATGGCTTTGCGCCGGGCAATGCTGTCGATACGGTGTACTATCCCGCAAAGGGAAGTTATGAAGTAGCACTGCGGGTAGTGGCGTCAGGTGGCGTTGATGAGACAACAAAGGTGATAGAAGTAGCCGAAGACGATCCCGACGCCTGCTCAGGGAATTTTGCGCTTTTGACCGGGTGTGGTTCAAAAACATGGGTGCTAAACCAGCCCGAAGGCGGCGCCTTGTTTGTAGGTCCTCCGGGCCTGAACGAAGCCTGGTGGCAAAATTCGGCAGGAGATGTAAATGCCGCTGACAGGGTGTGCTTGTTTGACAATGAATATACTTTTACCTTGGAGGGCGAATTTATTTTCGACAATAACGGCACCATGCGGGTGGATGACGAAGGAGGAGCGCCCTGGCCAACGGACATTGGTTTGGAAATCGGTTGCTACGACATGGAGGAGATACCCGCGCAATACCAGGCCTGGGGATCGGGAGAACATACTTTTACGCTCATCGGAAATTCTCTGAAGGTGATAGGAACCGGAGCGCACATTGGATTGTATAAAGTAGGAGAGGCAGGAACAAGTGCCACACCTGACTCACAGATCACCTACACCATTCTTTCCATCTCGGAAGATTTGCTGGTAATCAAGAAAGAATACGACTGGGGTGGTTGGAAGTTTACTTTGAAAGCTAAATAATACTTAGGTATTTGGTCTTCGGTATTCAGTGACTGTCTTTGCCTGAAATAGGTTGACTGATTACTGAATACCGAAGACTGAATACTGATTACATTTTTTTTTACTAACCTGCAACCCAAAGAAAACAGTAACAAATAAATAAAATGAAGAAGAACATAGCAATCGGGATATTGTCCCTTTCAGTAGTGTTGACATTGTCATTTTTCACATCCCCTGACAAGTCGCCAGGCACCTCCCCCGAAGCAGAAGTGGAGGATTTATTGAGTAAAATGACGGTGGAAGAGAAGGTGGGCCAAATGGCACAGCTTACCCTGGATGTGATCACCAAAGGAAAAAATGAATTCTCCAGTGATGAGCCGTTGCAACTCGATTTGGCACTCGTCAGGAAGGCCATAGTAGATCATCATGTTGGTTCAATTCTGAATACTGCCAACAACCGAGCAAGGACAGTAGAAAAGTGGCATGAGGTGATCAGCCAGATACAGGAAGTAGCGTTGAAAGAAACGCGACTGAAAATCCCGGTTATCTATGGTGTCGATGCTATTCATGGCGTCACGTATACTGCCGGTGCTACTATGTTTCCGCAGCAAATTGCGCAAGCCGCTACCTGGAACAGGGATTTGGTACGCCAGGGCGCTGAAATTTGCGCTTACGAAACCCGGGCTTCATCCATTCCATGGAACTTTTCACCTGTGCTGGATATTGGAAGAGACCCTCGATTTCCGCGTTTGTGGGAGACGTTTGGTGAAGATGTGTTCCTTGCTTCCGAATTGGGAAAAGAAATGATTGTGGGCTATGAAGGTGAGGATAATGATGTTGGAAACCCTACTAAGGTAGCTTCTTGCCTGAAGCATTTTCTTGGATACTCCGTGCCGGTATCGGGTAAAGACAGAACGCCCGCCTTTATCCCAGAAATTGAATTGCGCGAGCGGCATCTGCCCACCTTTAAGGCAGCCATAGACGCGGGGGCGCACTCCATCATGATCAACTCCGGCCTGATCAACGGTGTGCCGGTACATGCCAGCTACGAAATTCTCACCAAACTGCTCCGGGAGGAATTGGGTTTTCAGGGGGTAATCGTTACCGACTGGAAAGACATAGATAACCTGCACGAGCGCGACCGGGTAGCGGCTACACCTAAAGAAGCGGTGAAGCTGGCCATTAACGCCGGCATAGACATGTCGATGATCCCGTACAGCCTGGATTTTTGTACGTATTTGACAGAACTCGTGAACGAAGGCGAAGTGCCCATGTCCAGGATTGACGACGCGGTGAGGAGAATATTGACGTTGAAATATAAGCTTGGCCTTTTTGAAATGCCGACGACGAACTACAAGGACTACC
>CAYUJK010000554.1:0-2515 GCA_964444895.1 uncultured Roseivirgaceae bacterium | reverse complement strand
ATTGGAATCGTAACTCAATGGTATAAAGTTTTTTATTCCTCGAATTGCTTCATCAGTTTCTCTGCTTCCCGGAGCAGGTACATGTCAAGTTGAGAGGGATTTCCATGCCTGGCAAGGTTGCTGTAATATCGAATCGCCTTCTCGCATAGCCCTTTTGCCTCTTCCTGCAAATACTACAGTGGAAAGGTACCGTTGTCGCCGCCGGTAAACAGGATGGCATTCCGGGCACAACCATGTTGATGGAAAAATTGTTTCCCTCAATGCTACCTCAAAAAGAAACAGTGTAATGTTAACGTATGTAAAAAAGTGTTAATGGAGGGTTAAAGAGGCTGACAAATTTGGTTTCAAGAGTTGTCAACCAGTAAAACTCGATTTTTCTTAGACTGAAGATCGTTTCTTCTATTAAAAGCTTATTTTTGTATGATGAATTCAGATAAATTTCTTCAATCTGTAAAAGAAAAAGTGAGGCAGATCGATGGCTCTGCTGAGGTTATATTATTCGGTTCAAGGGCGAGGAGGACACCTACAGAAAACTCAGATTGGGATTTTTTAATTCTGCTCGACAGTCCCGTTGATGAAAAAATCAAAGGAGCTATTCGCGATAGCCTTTTTGATATAGAGATAGAATCAAATCAGGTAATCAGCACTATCATACATTCAAAAAATAAATGGAATGATTTAAGCATTACACCTCTTTTTAGAAATATTCAACAAGAGGGAGTAGTAATATGAAGCATACTCGACACGACCTCATAAAGTATCGAATAGATCGAGCTTGGGAGACCCTGGAGGAGGCTAAGGTGCTGGCAGAAACCAACCATTGGAATACTGTGGCCAATCGATTGTATTACTCAGCATTTTATGCAATAAGTGCATTATTTGTAAAGTATGAAATTCAAGGTACTACCCATACAGGCGTTAAATTTCAATTTCACAAGGAGTTTATAAAAACAGGAAAATTCAATAGAGAATGGGGACTGCTTTTTAATAATTTGTTTAACAAACGACAAGAAGGAGACTATCAGGATTTTCAAGTCTTTGATCGTGCTGCCATTGAACCTCTGATCGTTGATGTGGGAAAATTTCTGAAGGTAGTCGCAGATGAATTGAATTTGAAGTAAAGAACCTGACTCCCCTGTAGTTTTATTAACTTTCATCGAACATTTTTTTCATAGGATCTTCAGTTAAAAGATTGTCGGAAATTTTTTCTCCCGTTATCCCAAAAGAACACGTTTAAATACCTCTGAATCAATGCTACCTCAACAAGAATCGGATCAATGTAAAGAAGGGTTAAAGAGACGGCTGAAAGCAAGCACATGTCTACTGCCTACTACCGCTCAGTTCAATAGGCTTACAGCTGTGTATTGGCCGGTGGCACAGAAGGATTGACACTTTTTGCCATTCGGGCAAACCTGTTTCGCTTGGTATTGTCAAAAACGTTCCGGCCTCCACCGGTACCTACTCCGAAATCACTGGTGGCACATTAATAAGCAACAATTCCGGACTCTCCACACAGGTCTTTAACAATCAGAATATCGGTTTCATTTCGGTTATTGCACTAAAGGGAGCGCTTTTTTTCGTGGGAGGGTGTTAGCATTACAAGGGTATATCGTGCTTTTTTTAAAGCAATGGCTCCTTAAATGTTTGGGAGGGCATGTTTGCCGATAGCAATTGTTTTTTCCGTTACTCGTAGAACAGATGTAGGAAATAGCCCATATTTTTCGATAAAAAAGCTAAAAAAACGTCTTGTCCTGCCCGGCTTCGTCGGCAATGCGGTCAGCAGCTTCCTGGCCCAGGTACCGGTCTATGAGGTAGTGCCCCAGGTAGATCACAGGTGTCACGAGGATGGCCACGGCAAACTTGTAAATATAGTTGTTGGTAGCCACAAGCATCACGTTATCAAGGGTCCAGTTGCCCAGCAGGTAAAAAGCCATAAAAAGTACCACAAAGCTATCCACCAACTGCGAGATTAGTGTAGAGCCTGTAGCCCTCAGCCAGATCATCTTTTTGCCAGTAATGGCCCGCAATTTTTGAAAAACAAATACATCCAGTAGCTGCGCAATGAGAAATGCGGTAATGGACCCCACAATAATGGAGGCGCTTTGCAGGTAAACCTTGCTGAATGCCTGATTGATGTTGAATGCGTTTCCGGCATCGTCGGTAGCATTGGCATCTAACCAAAAAGCCGCCGGCTTCAGCAGGGTTACGAAGTAGATGGCAATAAAGGAATAGAGTACCAGCCCGATGGTGATAAAAGTTACTTTGCGAACACCTCTCTTCCCAAAATATTCGTTGATGATGTCCGTGGTGATAAAGACCACCGGCCAGATGATCACTCCGGCTGTGAGTGCAAATTCTATGCGCAGCCCGGGGATGAGGTCCTCGCCGATGGGAGAAAATCCCAGGGACTTTTCCAATGAAAAGATTTTCACTCCGATCAACTCGGCCAATAGTGCGTTAGTGATGAATATACCACTTAAAATCAGGTAGAGGTGGTTTTTCTTTTTGCTTAAAA
>CAYUJK010000553.1:0-2515 GCA_964444895.1 uncultured Roseivirgaceae bacterium | reverse complement strand
TTTCACAATCCATCCACTACTTCGATAAGGGACTTATCCTGCCTCTCGAAATGAAGTATGGGCGTGAAGCCCTGGTGCAGGATGAGCTGGCCTATCAGCTATTCAAGGGAACATTTGTGTATCCCGGTCGGGAAGGCCAGGTATTTCAAACCTCCAAAGAAGAAAATGCGGAGTGGAAAATGTTATCCGCAGATACGTCAGGAACTTTCAAGGGTGATGACCTTGTGGAGGGCTACCTATACCTCAGTTATCAATCCGATGTCGAAAAAACAGCCCTGCTCAATATTTCGGGGCATAGCATGGTTTTTTTCAACGGTGTGCCGCATGGAGGCGATATTTACAAATATGAATGGCTTTACATGCCCGTTCAGCTAAAAAAGGGAAACAACGACATACTGATCCGATGTTCCCGGTGGGCCCGGTGGCGCGGGATAACGACCAAACTTGTCTTCCAGGAAAAGCAGGTGAGCATCAGTACCGAAGACTCTACTTTGCCACATGTAGTGTTGGGCCAGGATCAAGACCTGTTGACCGGTGCTGTGGTTATCATCAATGCTTCGGCAAAAGCGTTGAATAGCCTTTCCCTTTCAAGTAATCTCGAAGGCAGGAAAATAACAACCAAACTGCCTGATATTCCGGCCATGACTACCCGAAAAGTACCGTTTCAGTTCGATGCGGGAGGTATTAGCAGCAAGGGCACCTACGCTTGCCGGCTACAACTCAAAGACAATCAAAACTTGCTGGATGCGCAATCGATAGAAATAGATGCAGTGAGTGGCAGTGAGCACTACAGCAGCACGTTTATCAGTGAGATGGATGGAAGCGTGCAGTACTATGCGGTGGCGCCGCAGTCGGCATCAAGCGCAGAGCCTCCCGCGCTGTTCCTCTCCGTACATGGCGCAGAAGTACAGGCCATAGGGCAGGCACGGGCCTACAAACCCAAGGATTGGGGCGTATTGGTAGCGCCCACTAACCGGCGGCCTCGGGGATTTAACTGGGAGGAGTGGGGCATGCTGGATGCCCTGGAAGTACTCGAAATTGCGAAGCAAAAATTTAAACCCGATCCGAAGAAAATATACCTTACCGGCCACTCTATGGGCGGCCACGGCTCCTGGTACCTGGGCGCCACATTTCCTGACAAATGGGCGGCTATAGCGCCCTGCGCCGGCTATCCCAGCCTGATGGTATATGGCTCTGCCGATGGGTTGATACCCGACGATCAGAATTCGGACACAAAGAAAATCCTTCTGCAAGCCAGCAATCCCAGCAATGTGTTTGAGCTGGTGAAGAACTACAGTTCGCTGGGTGTTTACATCCATCATGGGGATAGCGACAAAGTGGTTTCGGTGGACTATGCCAGGCAAATGCGGAAGATTTTAGGGGATTTTCATAAAGATTTTAGCTATTATGAATATCCAGGCGGATCACATTGGTTTGGCGATGAAAGCGTGGACTGGCCGCCACTTTTTGATTATTTCAAATGGCACTCCATACCGTCGGACAGCGCCGTGAATGTAGTGGATTTCACCACGGTCAATACTGCCATATCTTCCCGGTATTATTGGGTGGAGGTGTTGCAGCAGCAGCGTTCGTTGCAGTTCAGCAGGGTGAAATTGAAGAGAAGCCTTCCTGAAAAATCGATTACAGGCTCAACGGAAAACATCACTTCCCTGGCGTTTTCGCTAAAGGAATTTAACACCGGCGACACTATCTCCATTGTTCTGGACGAAGAGTCGCCGGTATATCACATTGTCAAATCTACATCAGAAAAGGTGTACCTTAGAAAAGGGGACCAGTGGACTGTGGGCAGCGCACCAGACACCCGGCAAAAAGGAGTACTCAGAAACGGCACGTTTAAGGAGCCTTTTAACCACAGGATGGTGTTTGTGTATGGCACGGGTGGAAATGCCGAAGAAAATAAATGGGCGTACGATAAAGCCATCTACGATGCGGAAGTGTGGTACTACCGTGGAAATGGAGCGGTAGATATCATTGCCGATAAAAACTTTGATCCGGCCAAATACCCTGACAGAGGGGTTATTCTTTTCGGAAATGCCAAAACCAATAGGGCCTGGAAGAAATTATTAGCTGATTGCCCCATACAAGTGCAGCCCGGTAACGTATCTGTTGGAAATACAAAATACACCGGCGACGATCTCGCCGCTTATTTTATGTGGCCGCGCGCCGATAGCCAAAAGGCCTCTGTGGCGGTGATCAGCGGCACGGGAATTAAGGGCATGAAGGCCACCGAGTCCAACCAGTATTTTGCTGCAGGCAGTGGCTTTCCCGATTTTATGGTATTTTCACTGGAAATGCTGAAAGACGGCGCTGAAGAAATTAAAAGCGCAGGTTTCTATACCAATGACTGGAAAATAGATGTGAACAATTCGGCCTTTGATTAAAAAAGTTCGAAGCTGAAAGCTGAAGGCTTGTTGAATTGTTGATTTGCTTAATTGTTTAACGAAGAACTTCAACGATTATAGGAGCAGCCAACGATTCAACCTGCCTCGCCGGC
>CAYUJK010000552.1:0-2517 GCA_964444895.1 uncultured Roseivirgaceae bacterium | reverse complement strand
TCTGCTTTGCAATTTCGATATTTCGTCCATGCCGCCCTTCTTTCTTCCCCTTTTCGATTCCTTTTTCAAGACCCTTTTCAAGGCCTTCTTTTCTGGCCCTGTCCAACAATCCCGATAGCTATCGGGACTATACCCATAGTCGTATTTTTTTGTGTAATAACTTCCACCTCTTTCTCAAAGTTACTCGTCATTTCTTGATTTTTTAACAACGAAAAACACAAAATACACGAAAGGATTGCTATGTGAACTTCAAATGCGGCCCCTTGAATCTTATAGGCTCTTCTGCAAAGAGGTATTTCCGTAGCCATATTACTTATCTGACTATGCACTACACAAAAGAGTACAAATATACCCCTAACTATGAAAAGGCACGAAAAAGTACGTCTTCGACGTGTTGGAAATTGCTTTGCAATTTCCATTTTCGTGTATTTCGCGCCTTTCGTTGTTTAACCAAAATATAAGATAAATTGCCCCAGAAAAATCGCTGAAAGCTTTCGGGGCCAGTATCGCTTTCCACAGTGTGTCATCTCTATTCATGTAGGCAAAATAGAAAAAAATCTTGCACTCCGGGTTATCTCACCCGGAACGAAGCCTCCAACTTCCGGTCAGCGGAGTGGCTGCCCAATATGATCTTGTATTCGCCTTTTACTATGTTCCACTCATCTTTTTCCTCATTCCACTTTTGAAGTTCACTAACGGGAACACTCATCTTCAGGGTCTTTGTTGAATGTTGCGGAACAAAAACATTTTTGAATTCTTTCAGCTCTTTCAAGGGCAGGTTGTTTCCTTTAGGGTATTGTATGTAGGCCTGCACTACCTCATTTCCGTCCATCGCGCCAGTATTTTCCAGTCTCACTTCAAAAGTTAGGGAGTCCTTATCCGAGTAGCTCTTTCCCGGAGGCACATTCCAGGAATAGTCAAACTCCGTATAGCTCAACCCAAATCCAAAGGGATATTGAACGTCTCCCTCATAATACCGGTAGGTTCTTCCTTTCATACTGTAGTCTTCATAAGGGGGCAGATCATCAAGGGAGCGGTAGAAGGTAAGGGGTAGTCGACCGGATGGCGATACTTTCCCAAACAAGATATCTGCGAGGGCATTGCCTCCCTGCTCACCGGAGTACCAGGCATACACTATGGCATCGGCGTAGGGCTCTATCGCTTTTACATCCACCGCACTTCCAGCAGTAATAATAGCAATCACGGGTTTATCATGCCGGGCACGCAGCGCCCTCATAAAAGCAATGTGTGCCGCCGGCAGGCTAATGTCCTTTTTGTCGCCTCCGTGCGGGGCCATGAACGCATCACCTTCTTCACCCTCATGCACAGGCGTAAGGCCAATCACCGCAATGGTGACATCGCTATTTTCCGAGACCCACAGTCCGCCGAATCGCGTGGTGTCGTGGTGATCGTATCCCTGGTCATACTGCACAGTAATGCCAGGTCCGGCGGCCTCCACTATCCCCTCCAGGAAGGTGACTAAATGGGATGAAACCCCGTGATAGTTGCCCAGCAGTACGCCGGCAGCTGCCGCATTAGCGCCCGTTACCAATATGCTCCTATAGTCTGATTTCTTTAGCGGAAGTATGCCATTTTTATTTTTCAACAGCACCATACTTTGCTGTGCTGCCAGTCTTGCCAGGTTCACATGTTGGTGGTTGTTGACATCTTTGGCGCCCAGGTGTCTGAACGGAGCACTATCGGGATGGTCAAAAAACCCAAGTTTAATCAGCGTGTGTAGTTGGGGTTTCAGCGCTTCGTCGATGTCCTCTTCAGTGATCAGCCCTCGCTCCAGCGCTTTCATTACATCATCCTGAAGCATATTGGAGCAGTCCAGGTTAATACCCGCTTTTATGGCGGCAGCCGCCACTTCAACAGAGTTATCCATTACCTTGTGCCGTAGCCAGATGTCTTCCAATGCCCAGCAGTCGGTAACGACATGGCCGTTAAACCCCCACTCATCATGAAGTATGTCTTGAAGGAGTGTGTGGCCGGTACAACAGGGCTCGTCATTCAGCCGGTTGTACCCGCACATGATGGATTCAACGCCTGCATCCACCAATTTTTTGAAGGCATACAAATACGTTTCTCTCAGGTCGGCTTCTCCTACTACCGCATTGAAGGTATGGCGTCCAGCCTCCGGCCCGCTGTGCGCCGCGAAGTGTTTCGCGCAGGCAGATGCTCTCAAATAGCGGGGATTGTCTCCCTGTATCCCTTTCACAAAAGCAGTCCCAATGCGAGAAGTGAGATAGGGATCTTCTCCGTATGTTTCCTGGCCCCGGCCCCAGCGGGGATCTCTGAAAATGTTGATGTTAGGCGACCAAAATGTGAGTCCCATGTACTGACCGCGATGGCCTTGTGCTGTAGCGAGGTTGTATTTTGCCCGTGCTTCCGTGGAAATGGCGCTTGCTACCTCATGGATCAGGCTGTCATTAAATGTGGCGGCCAGCGCAATGGCTTGTGGATACACAGTGGCCTTGCCCGCCCTTGCCACACCGTGCAAGGCCTCGTTCCACC
>CAYUJK010000551.1:0-2519 GCA_964444895.1 uncultured Roseivirgaceae bacterium | reverse complement strand
GTTCCAACTGCTCCTGTTGGTATTGAAGGTTGGCCTTTTGCAGCTCACTATCCTTTTTCAGCAGTCCGATCTCCCTATTTCGTTGCAAAAGTTTATACTTGCTTTCCTGCTCTTCCAGGGTTTTCTTCAGCATTTCCCGCGTATACTGCGATTCCTTGTTTTCGATTTCTATTTCTCGCAAGCGACGGTCTTTCCGCAGCAATGCTATCTCCTGTTCTCTTCGCTGGGTTTCGTACCTGGCAAGCATCTCCTCTGTTCTGACTTTATATTCCAGGGAGTATATGCTGTCTTTGATCTCGTAATATTGAGTGGTATGCGCAAGAGCTTCTTCGAACTGGCCTTTACCTGAGTACGCATCGGCCAGATTTGAATGGATATACGGCACGCTCCCCGACCTTAGATTTACAGCTATTTTCAGGCTCAACTGGAAATATCGTATGGCTTCATCGAACTGGTCCAGCTGATTGAAAATAAGCCCCATGCGGTTGTAGCTTGCCATCAGTGCCTTTTCAAGCCCCAGTTTTTCCTGTGCGGCAATTAAGGTTTCATTTGCCTCCCTGGCTTTTTCAAACTCGTCCAGTTCCAGGTACACACTGGCCATGCTATTGAGTGGAATGAGCCTACAGTATTCATCCTGCAGCGCCTCGCAGGCTTTCAAGCTTTGCGAATAGAGCTCCAATGATGCCTGGTATTCCTGTTGCCTTTGCTTTACCACTCCCATATTGTTAATGGCCACGGCGTAGTCGTACCCCTGGCGACTCATTTGCGCGCTCGCCGTAAAATGCTCAAGGGCCTTTTCATGGTATTGCTGGTGCAGGTATACCAAGCCGATATTGTTAATAAAAAGCGCTTCGAGCTTCCGGAGTTTGTGTTGCCGGGCTATCTGAAGCCCGCGGGAATACCATTCAAGGCTTTCCTCATGCTTACCGGTTTCCAACTTAGCGCTGCCGATATCTTTGTAGCAGGAGGCTATGCCTTTAGGGTCATCCACACCCCGGTAAATAGTGAGCGCCGAATCAAAGCATTGCAGGGCCGAATCGTAGCGTCCAATGGTAAACAGCAATTTTCCCAGACGATACTGGCTATCGGCATGCTCTTGTTGAAAGCCGTGCTGCGAACTGGTAGAAAGCGCCTGCAGGATGAGTCCCCTGGCGCGTGAGGGCTCTGTGCGGTAAAGGCTGTCGAAGTCGGCTATGAGGGCTTTCACACGCGTAAGGGGATCGCTACCGGGCGAAAACGCTGTGACCTGAAGCGGCACAAAAACAACCAGAAACCCGCTGACACATAGAAAACTAAAACAGTAAAATAATGACCGGACCCTACCCAAAACTCTTGTCATTCTCGTATTCATCATACCCTCTTCTGGTGTAGAACAGTTCGGTCAAGTTAGCCAATGCCGCCGCACCTTTACTCATTACTTTTAGGTATTTTTCAATATCCTTGTTTGTGGTGATGCTTCCATTTTACGCACGCGCTACCTTTGTAAACTTCCGGCAAACACCACAACCGCCGCAAAACTACAAAGATACCGTCATAAAACTTAATTATGGTAAACATGAAGTTGATACGCTACGCAATGCTTGTTGCGTGTGTTTTATTGAGCGCATGGTTTCGTCCGGCCAAAGCACAGGAGCTGGGGCCCTATATTGAGCAATACGAAGGACAAAAAGGCGCACGCAACTTTAAAATCAAGCTGTTGAGGATCGGCCCGAAGTCAAACGAAGAAGTGCTGATCCAGATTTCAGGAGTAGACGACCCGCTAAACGGACACATATACCGGTATAAAAAGGAATGGCTGAGCAGCGAAAAACGCCTGAACCGGTACATGTATGTTACCACAGAAATAGCTGACAAAGAAAAGTTTGCCACGTTTCATTCGGACAGGCAGTACGGAAACCAGGTATTCAAAGTGTTTCTCATGGATGACCCTTTGGAGGCCATCTACGTGTACCCCATGAATTACCAGGAAGACTTGGATCCACAAGTGATGTACAGCCAATACCTTCAGCAAAAGCAGCAACGTGCCGATGGACGACAGTGAAATTAAGAAGTCTTTGCACCATCTACCCATTCATAACACAGTTCCGGCGGAAAACGCCGGAGCTTTTTCCACACTAAGCGGAAATAAGGACAGCTATGTTCCGCCATCCTATCGGCCCGACTGGAATGATCCCTTCGACTGGGTAGCGTTTAAGGAGAATCATTTTGGGCAGCTTGCAGAATGCGCTACGGCTATCATCAACTATTTTGACGAACAGATGCGGGGAATGGCTTTTTCGCAGTCGGCTATAAAAATATTTCTACAGAAGATTGACGCACTGATAGAGCTACAGCCCTGGCTTCCGGTGGCTATGGGTGGACAAGGAAACATGGATGTGATCATAAAGGCCCGAAACGCATACAAGGCTAATTTCCTTGGCAGAGAAGAAAGCAGTTCCAGCTACCAGGATGCCCGGGAAATAGTGCTAAATGTAGCGATGCTTTATAATTATATGGAAGCCATGTGCGAGGGGTAGCGG
>CAYUJK010000550.1:0-2523 GCA_964444895.1 uncultured Roseivirgaceae bacterium | reverse complement strand
CTGTTACCACCGTTTGAAAGTTAATCAGCGCTTCCATCCTACCCTGCGCTATTTCGGCCTGGTAGGGCGTGTAGGCTGTGTACCAGCCTGGGTTTTCAAGAATATTCCTTTGAATAACCGCGGGGGTAATACAAGGGTAATACCCCAGGCCTATATAGGTCTTAAAGACTTTATTTTTAGAAGCCAGTTTTTTCAGGGCCTTCGTGAATTCGTACTCGCTCCCCACGGAGGGAATATCGGGATGTACATCGGTCCTGATGGATGCCGGTATAGTTTCATCAATCAGGTGGTCAATGGAATCCGCGCGAACCACCTGAAGCATCTGCTCCACGTCCGCCGCATCAATTCCTATATGCCGTTCTGTGAATTTTATACTCATTTTGTCAAGCTTTTATTGAATTTCCCAGTGCGGGAGCTACCCGCTGTCGTCCTTTTCCCAACTACTATTAACACTCAGGCACTTTCACGCTAATATTTGCAGCCAACCCACCCCGGGAGGTTTCTTTGTACTTGTTGTTCATATCCCTGGCTGTTTGCCACATGGTTTTGATCACATTGTCCAGGGAGACTTTGGCCTCAGCGGGGTCGCTGTCGAGGGCTATCTTCGAAGCCGTAATGGCCTTAACCGCCCCCATGCAATTTCGCTCAATACAGGGTATCTGCACCAATCCTGCTACAGGATCGCAGGTGAGGCCCAGGTGATGCTCCATCGCGATCTCCGCCGCCATCAGGCTCTGCGCAACGGTGCCGCCCATACATTCGGTAAGCGCCCCGGCTGCCATAGCGGAAGACACCCCTATCTCCGCCTGGCATCCGCCCATAGCCGCCGAAATGGTAGAGCCTTTCTTAAAAAGGCTCCCCAGCTCGCCGGCCACCAGAAGAAAATTAAAAATGTCCTCTTCAACCGGTTCGCTTTTCGTAAAGCACAGGTAATACAGCAGCACTGCCGGGATCACTCCTGCCGAACCATTAGTGGGGGCTGTCACTATTCTCCCATAGTTTGCATTCTCCTCATTTACCGCCATAGCAAAACAGCCTATCCACTTAATGATATCGGAAAATTCATATTTACCTTTTTTGATGATGCCAAGCCATTCATCGGCATTTTTGTAGGATCGCCTTTTGATCAGTTTGGCATTCAAAAGGGATGCCCTGCGGGAAACGCCGAGACCTCCCGGCAATTTCCCCTCAGTATGGCATCCCTTGAAAACGGAACTTTTCATCGCATGCCATATCTCTCTCAACCGTTTTTCAATCTCTTCCCGGTTTTGCCAGGTTAGCTCATTCTGCATGACCATCTGGGCTATGCTTTTGCCGTCGGCACAATGGCTTACAACATCTTCAGCGCATTCTGACGGGTATGGCAGGATAACGTCTGTGTAAACGCCCCACTCCCTGTCCCTGTCGTTGACAATGAACCCCCCACCGGTAGAATAGTACACCGAGACCAGCAACTCACTTCCGTTTTGGCCGAATGCCGAAAATGATAAGGCATTGGAATGAAACGGCAGCTTTTTGCCCTTTAAAAACACAATGTTTTCGCGAGGCGTGAAAGGCATATCGTGGATACCTCCCAGACGCAGATACCCTTTCACTTCAATTTCCGAAGGCACAGCCTGGATTTCGTCCAGCGGAATGGTCTCGGGATCTTTGCCACTCAACCCCAACATAACTGCGATGTCAGTGCCGTGCCCCTTGCCCGTTAAGGCCAGCGAGCCATAAAGTTTTACATCAATACTGCCGACATTTTCCAGGCTGGCTTTCTCCTGTAGTTCTTCAACAAAAGCCCTTGCCGCCCGCCACGGTCCGAGTGTATGTGAACTCGAAGGCCCGACTCCGATTTTCAGGATGTCAAATACACTGATCGCTTCCACTGTGATTGTCTCTTGCATAGAAACAAAGCTAACCGCCCGGCACGACTTAAAATTGTACAAAATCGTTATTGCACAAATTTTTTGGGAGTGACCCCCATAATCTTCTTAAAATTTCTGATAAAATGGCTTTGATCGAAAAAACCGGTTTGAAAAGCAACGTCCATTACCGGAATTTTGTCGGCGAGGAGATTTTTTGCCTTTTCTATGCGCAGGTTGAGGAGGTACTGGTGTGGCGGCAGACCAAAGCGCTTTTTGAACAACTTCACAACGTGGTCAGGGCTCAATTCGGCGGCACGTGAAAGGTCATTCAGCGAAATATTTTGGTCATAGTACTCGTGAATGTATTCTTTCAGGCGCCGAACTGCCAATGGTTGAAAATGATCATCCGGGCGGCAACTCACGCGCACAGAGCCCACGTCGATTAATTTGTTAATAAGGTCGTCCAGCATGTATTCCGACTCTAACCTCGTAGGAGAATGATAAAGCCTGTGATGGATATCGAGGATCATGGAGGCCACCTTTTCGTTATGGATAATGTTGTTGTCAAAAACCGGTAAGCCCTCATTCCGGAATCGCTGATCCACATTGTAAAAGATTTCCTTGGGAATATACATCGAGCGGTAGTTCAGCGGCACCTGACCCACAGAGC
>CAYUJK010000549.1:0-2529 GCA_964444895.1 uncultured Roseivirgaceae bacterium | reverse complement strand
TGGGCAGCAAAGAGGAATGGGCATGGGCGCTGGAAGCCTTCCGGCTGGCACGAGACATCTTCCCTGAAGGTACTCAACTGATGATCAACGACTATAATATCGTGAACAGCGTGGGCAACACGGCACGGTACAAAACCCTCATTGACACCCTGCACGCAGAAGGTCTCATTGATATTATCGGTGTTCAGTGTCACGCTTTTTCGATTAATACAACTCCCATCGCCACGATTACCGAAAACCTGGACACCCTTGCCAGTACGGGCTTGCCAATTCAGGTTACCGAAATGGATATCGATGGTCCTACAGATAGAATACACCTGCAGCGCTACAAGACCCGGTTTCCGGCGTTCTGGGAACACGAAAATGTCACGGGCATCACCTTGTGGGGATGGAGAAATGGCATGTGGCGGTCAGATCAAATGGCCTACCTGATACGGCCAGACGATGGCACTGAGCGTCCTTCGCTGGTATGGCTTAGGGCTTATGTAGAAGGCACCTATGTGGAGCCCACCACCATTTCGGTAGATGCCGATGCGGAAACCGTAGAAATAGGGGAGACCCTTCAGTTTACGGCAACGGTGGGCGCAGAAAACGCAACGATCAAAGATGTAGAATGGACTGTAACGACCACCTCAGGTATCGTTACCTCCCTGGCAGAGATTGACGAGCAGGGACTGCTAACCGCGGCTGGCGCCGGCACCGTACGTGTAAAAGCCACTTCGATAGATGACACAGGCCTCAGCGCCACTATGGATATAGAAATACCCGCGCCCCCCGTGACAAGCCTCGACGAGGTGAACCGGTTTGCGATTTACCCTAACCCCGTTACGCAAGGGCAGTTTACCATTAAGGGAGCTGAAAAATATACACATGTGAAGGTAATTGATATGAATGGCAGAGAACTGAAAGCTGTAGACCTAAGTTCACAGCCGACGGTCGATGTGAAGCTGAACGTAAACGCGGGCATTTACATGGTGCAGCTCTACGACGGTCAAAATTACACCCTCAATAAACTGATCGTGAAATAAACAAACATCCAAGCGAATCAAAATTGAAAAATAGAAGGCCCGGCAGATACTTGCCGGGCCTTTTTTCTGTACGACCGGTCATTTTTTTATGCTAAGGGTCTTTCCCTGTTACCTCGCTTCAAAATCTCATCAAATTTGCTTTCTACATTTGTTTTGGGATAAAAAAATTCGGAGCAGATGAATAACAAGAGCAACTTATTGGTTTGGCTATTTTTAAGTATTGTCGTTATACTACCTTTACATACAACTGACGCGCAGTCTGGCGGAGAGAGATTCAAAGTGATAGGATTGATAGTAGATGAAGCCAGTGATCCTATTGCGTATGGGAACGCAGCCATTTACAAGCGTGCTGATTCCTCGCTGGTTACAGGTGCTATTTCTGATGCTGAAGGGCGATTTGAGATGGCTGTAGAGCCGGGAGAATACTACCTTACCGTTACATTTATTTCCTTTGAAGATAAGATTATTCCGCAGGTAAAGGTGAACAACAGGGATGTAAACCTCGGAGTCATCGAACTGCTTACATCTACTGACATGCTGAGCGAGGTAGTGGTAGAGGGGAAAAAAGAGCAGATGATCCTCGAAATTGACAAGCGGGTATTCAATGTAAGCGAAGACGTCAATAACGTATCGAGAAATGCAGCTGATATTCTAGATAACCTGCCCTCTATCTCGGTAGACGTGGATGGCAACGTGAGCCTCCGTGGAAGCGAAGGCGTGCGTATTCTGATCGATGGAAAACCCTCTGGATTGGTGGGACTTAGCAGTACTGACGGGCTTCGGCAACTCCAGGGAAATATTATTGAGCGAATAGAGGTGATTACCAACCCTTCTTCCCGGTACGAAGCGGAAGGATCTGGCGGTATTATCAATATTATCCTGAAAAAAGACAAAAAAAGCGGACTGAACGGCGGGATTACCGCGAACACAGGCTATCCCGCAGAACATGGTCTTTCCGGCAACATAAGTTATAGATCGGGCCGGTTTAACCTTTTCGGAAACTACGGACTCACCTATGAAAAGCGCCCTGGTGGGGGTTTTTCTGACGACAGGTTCTTCTCAAACGACACATCGTATACCACCTCAAGAACCAACGACCAGAACAGGGGAGGGGTATCCCAAAATTTCCGTATTGGTACTGATTTCTACCTCACTGACAGAGACATAATTACGGCAGCAGGTATGTTTAGGGTATCTGATGAAATGAATCGCGGACGTATCGGCTATTTCGACAGGGACGCGAATGGCGAACTTGTACGACAAACACTGAGAAGTGATGATGAAACGGAATATGAAAATACCTACGAGTATAACTTGGGCTATAAAAAGCTTTTTGAGGGCGAAGGCCACGAGCTGGTGGTAGATTTTCAATACCGGGATAACAGCGAAATTGAAAAATCAGATTTAAATGAGGTGTACCCAATTAATCCTGAAAGGAGTGACCTATACCAAAACTCCAGGAATGAAGAAGGTGATAAAAACTACCTGCTGCAAGTGGACT
>CAYUJK010000548.1:0-2531 GCA_964444895.1 uncultured Roseivirgaceae bacterium | reverse complement strand
CATGTAATGATTTTATTAAGAAAATAGCAAAATATGACGGTTTGAACTGAAACATATTTTGATTTTTTCAATTAAATACATTATGTGTTATAATTTTTTCATTTTATAATCCGGGGTATATGATCGACAAAGCCGTAGCCAACGCCGAAGAAGCCGTGGAGGACATCCCCTCCGGGGCAACACTTATGTTAGGCGGATTCGGGCTTTGCGGCATTCCTGAAAACTGCATCAGCGCTTTACTGAACAGAAATATTTCCGGCCTCACCTGCATTTCCAACAATGCCGGGGTGGATGATTTTGGGATCGGTCTTATGCTGAAAAAGCGCATGGTAAAGAAAATGATCTCCTCGTATGTAGGCGAAAATGCGGAGTTCGAACGGCAATTATTAAGCGGAGAGTTAGAGGTGGAACTACTACCTCAAGGGACACTCGCGGAACGAATACGGGCGGGTGGCGCAGGAATACCGGCATTCTTCACTCCCGCAGGCTTTGGTACTGAAGTGGCTGAGGGAAAAGAAATCCGGGAATTTGAAGGAAAAAAATACCTGTTGGAAAGCTGGCTTAAAGCCGACTTCTCCATCATAAAAGGCTGGAAAGGCGACACGGCCGGCAACATTATTTACAAAGGTACAGCGCGCAACTTTAACCCTATGATGGCCGCCGCCGGAAAGATCACCATAGCAGAGGTAGAGGAGTTGGTACCGGCGGGAGAACTGGAACCCAACTGCATTCATACGCCCGGCATTTATGTTCAGCGGATTTTCCAGGGCCGCGGCTATGAGAAAAGAATAGAACAACGAACCATAACCCCACGATAATTATGGCGCTTGATAAAACCGGTATCGCAAAGCGAATAGCCAGAGAAGTGAAAGACGGTATGTACATTAACCTGGGGATAGGCATACCCACCCTGGTGGCCAACTACATTCCCGAAAGGCTGAATGTGGTGCTTCAGTCAGAAAACGGGCTGCTGGGCATAGGGCGATTCCCTCATGAGGAAGAAGTGGACGCCGATCTGATCAACGCCGGAAAGCAAACTGTAACAATGCTCCAAGGCTCGGCGCTATTCAATTCAGCGGAAAGCTTTGCAATGATCAGGGGCGGTCATATCGACCTCACCATTTTAGGCGCCATGGAAGTGTCTGAGAATGGAGACATAGCCAACTGGAAAATACCTGGAAAAATGGTGAAGGGAATGGGTGGCGCTATGGACCTGGTGGCTGCTGCTAAAAACATTATTGTGGCCATGCAGCACCGCAGCAAAGACGGCGCCTCTAAGCTTCTGAAAAGATGTACTCTTCCGCTCACAGGCACAAAATGTGTGAAGATGATTGTCTCCGACATGGCCGTATTGGAAGTGATGGAGGGAGGAGGATTTCGATTGTTGGAAAGAGCGCCGGGCGTTACTGTAGAAGAAATAAAAGAAGCCACCGAAGGGAAATTGTTGATAGAGGGAAATCTACCCGAGATGATGTTGGATTGAGTCAAAACCCGCGAGGTTTTGAAAACCTCGCGGGTTTACAAAGTGAAAAGGAAAAACACATTGGAGAGAATCAAATCAAAAATAAACCCGTCAGACAAAGAATTTATAAGCTGCAAAAAGCAGTACCTGTCTCTGTTGGACGAATATAAGACCCGCATATTATCTGTGGTAGATCGCCACGATGACCCTGCCGTGGTCAAACACAAGGAAAGGGAAAAACTTCTCGCCAGGGAGCGAATTAATCTGCTGATCGATAAACACACGCCATTCCTGGAGCTATCCACTTTGGCGGCTTTTGGCCAGTACGAAGACCAGTTTCCCTCAGCGGGAATTGTTACAGGAATAGGAGTGATTGAAGGGAGGGAAGCCATCATCATTGCCAATGACGCTACGGTAAAAGGGGGCACGTATGTGAAAGAGACCATCAAAAAACACATCCGGGCGCAGGAGATCGCTATGCAAAACCATCTTCCCTGCGTGTACCTCGTGGATTCGGGGGGCGTTTTTTTGCCGGAGCAGGCCAATGTATTTCCCGACCGGTTTGACTTCGGCAGGTTTTTTTACAACCAGGCCCAAATGTCAGCCCAGGGAATCCCCCAGATCTCCCTGGTGATGGGAAGTTGCACGGCTGGGGGCGCTTATGTACCTGCTATGAGCGACGAGGTGATCATCGTGCGCGAGCAGGGCACCATCTTCATTGGTGGGCCACCACTGGTAAAAGCAGCTACCGGAGAGGAAGTAAGCCCGGAAGACTTGGGCGGCGCCTGGGTACACACACACGAAAGCGGGGTGGCCGATCACCTGGCGGAGAATGACGCCCACGCCCTTCAACTTTGCCGAGATATTTTCAGGACTTTCAAACCTGCCGATGCTCAATTCATCCAAAGATCGAAGCCCGAGGAGCCCTTCTACGACCCAGAGGAATTGTATGCCCTGGCCCCTTTGGATTTAAGAAAACCAACGGATACTAAAGAGATCATCGCCCGCATGGTAGATGGCAGCTATTTTCACGAGTTTAAGGCCAACTACGCCACCACGCTCACCTGTG
>CAYUJK010000547.1:0-2533 GCA_964444895.1 uncultured Roseivirgaceae bacterium | reverse complement strand
AACGCCGCCTCGCGCATGGTCTTGATGTCGCGCTTCCCATATTGGTTGCCCACGCGGATGGAGGCTGCTGAAGCGATGCCCGAGGCCATCATAAAAGCCACGGAAGCCATGTTAATGGCGATCTGGTGGGCGGCCAGTTCGGTAGCGCCCATCCACCCGATCATTACGGCGGAGAAAGCAAAGGCCGTCACCTCAAAAGTAAACTGCAGCCCCATGGGGAAGCCCAGCGCCATGATTTGCTTCATGGAGCGAAAGGCAACCGCTGTGCTGTGGAGATGGATAAGAAAAGCCTTGTACAACCGGCTCCTGAACGTAAAGAACGCCATGGCAGCAAGCATAAAAATACGCGCCAGCAAGGTGGCAATGCCCGCTCCCAGCAGCCCCATTTCCGGGAAGCCAAACTTGCCAAAGATCAGGATGTAGTTGAAGAGGATATTCAGCAGGTTGGTGCCCACGATGATCAGCATGGGGGGCACAGTGAGCGATAAGCCCTCCGAAAACTGCCGAAAAGCCTGAAAAATCATCAGCGGTATGATCGAAAGACCAATCACCCGCAGGTAAGGCATGGCCAGAGACACCACCTCCGGAGGCTGGTTCATATAGGGGATCATGAAGCTCACTATGATAGCCAGCGAGCCCAATAGCAGTCCCAGGCTGGTGTTGACCACCAGGGCGTTTTTCAATATCTGTGCGATTTTCGGCAGATCGTTAGCGCCCTGTGCCTGGGCCGTCATGGGCGATATGGCGAAGGACGAACCGATACCAAACACCAGCACAATAATGAAGAGACTATTAGCCAGCGATGCGGCAGCTAAGGGCACCGTGCCTACATGTCCGATCATGATGTTGTCTGCCACGCCCACCATTACCTGACCCAATTGCCCCATCATTACCGGGGTAGCCAGGTAGAGGTTCTTTCGATAGTGCCATTTAAGTCTTCGGTTCAAGGTTCGTTTTGTTTAGTCATTTGAGCAGATGGGATGGATACGTTAACCCGCCTGTAAAGTTGACGAAATTTGCCCGAAAGTGAATTGAAAGAAATGAATAATGAGATTCACGCTGTGAAAGCCCTTCAGTCCAATAACTCATTAGCCCAATGGCCATTTCACATATTTTTTCTTATGTTTATATGATTTTTTACCAGGAAACACCGTGAAACCTTCGTCACCCTTATTTTCCGGACGGGATCCTTTCTTGTCGTTTGGCCGCATGAACGATTCCGAACTCTGGTCAGCTTTTTTAACTGGCGACAAGGGAGCATTTTCCTTTATTTATGAGAAGTACGCCGATGAGCTCTTCAGTTACGGAATGAAAGTGAAGCCACATCGTAGCCTGGTGAAGGACTGCATGCACGATCTTTTTGTGGAGCTATGGAATAGACGAACGCACCTTTCGCCCACCAATAACATCAAGTTTTACCTCTATCGTTCCCTGCGCCGCAAAATCAGGCACCAGGTAGAAAGGGAACGCTCCCTCTTTCGCGACGAGCCCTACGAGCACCTTGCTGAGTTGGGAGTGTCGCAGCCTTTTGAGCAATCGGTCATTCGCCAGCAGACCGAAGAAGAGAGAAAGCTTCGTGTGCTGAAGATCATGTCCCGGCTGTCAGACAGGCAGCAGGAGGTGATCAGGCTCATTTTTTTTGAGCAGATGTCGTACGAAGAGGTCTCCGAAATTATGTGTATCAATGTGCGTTCTGTGTACACCCTTGCCTGGAAGGCGATTGCCGCTATTCGTAAGCACTTGTCTGTGCTGCTGGTTCTTATCGTTTCCCTTTTTCTTTGATCCCGGGCCGGATCGGCACCTTTTTATTTACCGTGGACAAATAGTTTCTCTTTTGGGCTTCTTCGCGTCTTTAGGGTAATCTCCCCATATCTTTAAAAAATTTGCAATATTATATGGTTTTAATTGAACATATAAATGGGTTTTGCTCGAAATGCCCGGTTTGAATGCAAAAATGAAAAAATAATTTCCATTCGAAGGATAACTTCTCAAATCCCAATTCTTTAGGAAAATATAAAGAAGTGAAGAATGGATTTTAAGAAATATTCGGTAGAAGATTTTGTACTGAACCAGGGATTCAGAAAGTGGATACTCCAGCCCACCAAAGAAGACAACCTGCACTGGGAGGAGTGGCTGCGAGTGCACCCTGAGCAACTCGACACCATTATCGAGGCTAAGAAGGTGCTGCTGAGCCTTCCCAAAGAAGAGCATCGGTTGGGAGAGGCGGAGAAAAAGGCACTGTGGCAGGGCGTGTGGGACGACATCCAAAAGGAAACGCCCGAGAGCATTCCCAGGATTTTTCCGATACATTCCGCATCAGTGCTTGGAAGGGCTTCGCGGGGGCGCGAAGAGCGATCCTTTGGCTTCTATGCCAGGAGGGCAGTAATAGCCGCTTCGGTGTTGGTGTTCCTGGGTTTTTCGGTAGGCCTGTACCAAAGCGTATTTGAAAGCGACAAAAAGCCAGTTTCTACCGCTGTGGAGACCATTCACAAGCAAAACCCTTGGGGGCAAAAGTCCACTGTTTTTTTGAGCG
>CAYUJK010000546.1:0-2539 GCA_964444895.1 uncultured Roseivirgaceae bacterium | reverse complement strand
AAAATTCAATTTCTTAGTTCATTCCTGTACTTTTTTATGTCTTCGCCAGACGGGCTCCCGCCGTAACAGCGGGACAAAAAAATCAAGGCCTGTGATGAAATTCGCTAAAATTCAATCCGTTACGCTCAAAAGATTTAAACTCACCTCCATTTCATTTCGGCTCAGACATAAATCTTTTTTAACCGCTTCACTCCTTGAATTTCTTTACGCAATTTCATCAAGGGCCCTTCCCTAACCCCACTTTTTGGTATTTTATCAACATTTCGAGGTTTCGGCAGACAAACTAAAAATCAAAAATATGCGCTATTTGGTCAGAAATTGACACTTTGTGTAAAAATGAATAATCAGGAAAGCCCTAGGTCTAAAGTAGAGATTCATCAACTCCCCTCCTGTCGTCGGGAAACGCTGATAGAAAATCAGGTCGTAGTTTCTACTTCACCACCAGTTTTCTATTCAACGTTTCGTGCCGGTCGGTTACGGAAAGGATGTAAATGCCCGGGTTTAACCAACCATTTATATTGAGGTTAATTTCTCCTGTCGAGGTGCTTCCGGTCCATACGCGCTGGCCGCGCAAATCAATGATACTCACCAACGCTGCTTTCCCGAAACCGTGGAGTTGGATGGTCAAGTCGTGGCTTGCGGGCGAGGGGAAAACGGCTATTCTCGCCTCATCACCTGCTGCACCCTGGGGTAGCGAGGTGATGGGCTCGGGTTCAGGCTCCGGTTCGGGCTCTGGGTCTGGCACACTTGGTTGCTCCATTTCAGGATCGTACACTGCGGGGATGTTGTCTGAAAAGATGGTATATGCAGGTTCTTTAAATTCAATGAAACTTTGTTTGGCAGCGGCGCTGCTGCCCGCGTGGGGCACGTACGGAAAAGACCAGCTTGAGTTGATCCACGTGAGCACCCAGGCTATTTTCCGGGCTTTCCCGGTGGGGTCATTGAGGATTGCAGGCAGCACTGCGTCCTTCCAGTACTTTGCAGCATCATCCCCCGGGTTTGTTCCGCCATTCGTGCGGTTGCCCGTTTCAGTGAAGGCCACCACCTTGTCCGCTTCCGCCGCCTTGTCCACCGCCAGCCCTATATGATACCGAAGGGCGGCTTCACTCACTTCATAAGCATCCAGCCCTATCACATCCACATAATCATCTCCGGGATAGCGATCCAGGCTAAAGGGCGAATTGGGAGACCAGCAGAAGAGCACACTGTTTGCCCGCTCCTTGATGTAGCTGACCGTCAGTTGGAATAGCGCCTTGTACTCGTCAGCGGTGAGCCCCGAGCAGGCACCCCACCAAAACCATCCGCCATTCATTTCGTGCAGTGGCCGGAAAATAATGGGGATAGTATCGTCGCCCACGCGCAGGTCTTCGTTGATAATGTCAATCGCTTTGTCCAGTTCCGCAATGTACCAATCGCGGTCGCCGGTTTCGTCATCGGGGTTGGCAATGTTCTTTGCCAGGTTCGCCGGCGCGCCGTTGCACTCGTACGAAGATGTATTTCTGGCGCTCAGGTGCCAGTCAAATGTAATGACCAAACCTTGCTCAAAAGCCCATTTCACAGCATCGGTATGGTAGCCCCTTTCGGTCGAATTTTTTTCCAGGTAGTAGTGAAAGTCAGAGCCCAGCAGTGCCGGGTGAGCGCCTGTGACGTCATTGCAGTCAGAATCCCCTTCATCACCATGAGCGGCGCCGGAGCTGTAGCGAAAGCTATTGAAAAACTCCTGGCCAAAAAGGAACGCATTGCTGTTTTGTATCTTTTTGAGGTTGCTGTAGAGCGTTTTCGTTTTTTCGGTAGCGTCTTCATCGATTTGCGCGAGTGAAGGGCTTGCCACGAGGGCCATCATGCAGGCGACAACCGCTGAGGGGAAAAAGAATTTGAAGCTCATTGTACAGGTGTTTTGTGAATGCATAAGTAAAGATAAGTCGCCGGCGCGCTGTTCCCAACAGCTGTTAACACAATGACCCGCAAATGTTAACAAACGGGACTTGGAGGGGACGGGGTGCATGTTAGACGTTGGGGCGTTGCTTATTGATTATTCGAATTTGAGAGTTGTAATCAGTGTTGGGTAATCTGGATTTCACACCCACCCACCCGGTCAGACGCCACGCCTTTGCGGGGCCAGTCAGACCGGCGTTTGAGCCAACAAAACTGCCATTGGTAAGCCCAGGGGACGGCTTTCTAATGCCATCTTCAATGATTGCCCCCTTCTCATTACAGCTACTGACAGTCGTCACAGATGATGGTTATGCAGTCGCAGGGCAATTCTTCTCCACAAGGTGTGCAGGGCTTCGGGCACGGATTATTATTTTCATCTCTATAATCGACAGCACAACCTTTTTCTTTTTCCCACGCGCAAAGCAAGAAGAAAATCAGAAATAGCCTTTTCATTTAAATTATTGGTTGGTGCGCATACTATGTGTTTGTCTAAAGAACTCACTTTCACGGTTTTTTCCAACCCTCCCCATCTGTATACGCACCCTATTTCACCCCCTTCTTCCCCATCCATCACCTGGCACTACGGGTTGGCGAGACTGCCTCC
>CAYUJK010000545.1:0-2541 GCA_964444895.1 uncultured Roseivirgaceae bacterium | reverse complement strand
ATGATCAAAACAATCGAACTTTCAAAAGTATTCCGCACGGAAGAGGTGGAAACTACGGCGCTGAACAAGGTGAACATGCATGTGAAGAGTGGCGAGTTTGTCGCGATAATGGGGCCGTCTGGCTGTGGAAAGTCGACGCTGCTCAACATCATCGGGCTGCTGGACAATCCCTCCGGAGGGCAGTATTTATTTGACGGAAAAGAGGTATCCAGCTTCCGGGAGCGGCAGCGAACTTCATTGCGCAAGGGAAACATCGGCTTTGTATTCCAGAGCTTTAACCTGATCGATGAGCTGAATGTATATGAAAATGTGGAACTGCCCCTGATCTACCTGCGACTGAAAGCTTCTGAACGGAAGCAGATGGTAGAAACCGTGCTGGAGCGCATGAAAATCAGCCACCGGAAAAAGCACTTCCCGCAGCAGCTCTCTGGCGGACAGCAGCAGCGCGTAGCCATCGCCCGGGCGGTAGTGGCCAACCCTAAGCTGATCCTGGCGGATGAGCCCACGGGAAACCTCGACTCTAAAAACGGCCTGGAAGTAATGAAGGTCCTTACTGAGTTGAACAAAGAGGGCACTACCATCGTGATGGTAACGCACTCTGACCGAGATTCGGCTTTTGCCCACCGGGTTATCAACCTCTTTGACGGGAAGATTATTACCGAAGAGGAAAAGAAAAAGCTGGAAGTACTTGATCCGGACATGCTGGGAATTTGAGGAATAAAACAGGCGAGCAACTATGAGAGCTCCGCCGCCATTCTTTGAGTAGCGATGCTATCTATTGTCGCTTCCTTCAGGGGGAGGGTTTCGAAAATGGCCACACGCGCAGCGGACATTCACATTCTTCCTTCCCAACGCCAAAAGGGCTAAAGCCCTGGTTTGATGGAGATTCACATGTCCGCGCCCTAAAGGGACGCGGCAACTGAACAAGCCTGAGGACATGTTTTCTACAATGTGAAAAAATGATTCTATCAAATCCTAAAGCCACTTTTTGATAGTGGGATGTTTCTTGGAGGAGTCTGTAAAACCTCGCGGCTGGAGTGTAAAATATTTGGTCATTCGGGAAAAATTTATTCGTTCCGTTTTTTCTTGGTGTTCCGAAAGTTCCCGATCCCGAAGACTCCCGTCCCGATGGTAGCCACCAAGACACAAAGAAGAATCACGAAGTGATTCACCAATGGGGTGAAAAACAATAATGAAAAATCCACTAAATTTTTTACACCCCACCCGCGAGGGTTTCTGCGAGCAGTGATGTTATCTATTGCCGCGTCCTTCAGGGCGCGGTTTTCGAAGACAGTTGTACGCACAGAGGACATTACCGGATTTTTTGTGATGCATCGCTGTTGGTCCCGGCAGGTCTTCGAAATGTTGAAGATCTTTGTCTAATATCTTTACAGTATCGCGTCTATTTTTTTGACAAAGAGGCATTTGTTCCGTCTGTAAGGCGCTGTTTTACAACAATTTGCTTTTTAGGCATGGTATTGAATAAGTTTACCCTCATAATTGATCAATTATGCTTAGAATCATTATTCTTTCAGCGGTGCGGAGCCTGCTGAAATACAGGAATATTACATTCATCAATCTTTTTGGTCTTATCCTGGGGCTCACCTCCTTTCTATTCACCCTTCATTACCTGGTGTATGAATTTTCCTACGACTCCTTTATTGAGAATTCAAAGAATGTTTACCGGGTAAATCTTCGTATTGAGAAGGAAGGGCAGGCCGTTTACCAGGGCGCCAAGACTCCACGGGCCTTGTTTTTTGCATTGAAGCGGGAAATTCCCGAGGTAGAGGCCAATGGTATAGCTTATTTTGAAAAATGCCTGGTGAATTTCGAAAGCACCAACTATGCCAACCAGGACGTGCTTTGGGTAGACGAAGGCTTTGAAGACGTCTTTCCCTTGAAAATGGTAGCGGGAAAGGCCGATTACTCCCGCCCGGGTCTTGGGACGATATCAGCCACTAAAGCAAAAGCCTTATTCGGAGCGGTAAACCCAATAGGACAGATCATGAAAGTAAACCAGGGGATGCCGATTGAGATCACCGGGATATTCGAAGATTTACCCTCCAACACACACCTTTCTGCCGGCTATTTTGCATCGATCAAAACCTGGGTGGAAATGGGCGCCATCAGCGAGGCCGGCGACTGGCGATGGAATGGCTGGTGGAACTACATACGCATCAAAAGCGGTAGCTCGCACAAGCAAACAGAGGCCAAGATAAACGGCTTTGTAGATACGTACATGGGCTTTCTGACCGACGACAACCGCAAGGGCCGGTTTACGCTGCAGCCCCTCAGCGACTTGCACTACATCAGCGGCATAGAAGGCGAGATGGGCGCCACGACCAACTATTCTTCGCTGATCAACCTGATCGTGATTGCCCTGGTGACGCTTTTTATTGCCTGGATCAACTACGTGAATCTTTCCACCGCCCATGCGCAGTCGAGGTCGCTGCAAATAGGCATGCGCAAGCTGATTGGTGCTTCGGATATCCACCTCTGGCATCAGTCGCTCACCGAAAGCTTTATCCTCAACGCGCTGGC
>CAYUJK010000544.1:0-2544 GCA_964444895.1 uncultured Roseivirgaceae bacterium | reverse complement strand
GTCGTAGATAATCTCATCGATGCCACTGAGGCCAGCCAGGTAGTTACTGAGGCCGTTTTTTCTTTGTAGGTCAAAATTAGAAGCCAGGGCAGGCTTACGCATATCCGCTCCCAGCAGCACTGTTTTTTTGTTGGCCGTGGCATAGGTAAAGGCCAGGTTAATAGAGCAAAACGTCTTGCCCTCTCCGCTTACCGAAGAGGTGATCAAGACCACACTGCTGCCGTTCTTGTCCTGTTCAAAGTACTGCAGGTTTGCCCTGATCCCGCGAAACGACTCTGAAACCAGCGCCTTGGGCTTATTGAGCACCACCAGGTTGCTTCGTTCAGGACTGTGCCCCACGTGACCGATGATCGGTATGCCCGAATTTTTCAAAATATCATCTTTACTGACGATCCTGTTGTTGAAAAATTCCTTCAGGTAAAGAAAAGCGATGGGCACGCCCAGGCCGAGGATGATGGCCACCAGGAAAATCTTTTTCTTATCGGGTGATATGGGGTTAGCCCGGCTATACCCCGGGTTCGTAACGATCTCATAGTCCGAAACGGTGGAAGCCTGCGCCAGAAAAGCCTCTGTACGGCGGGTGATCAGGTTAGTGAAAACATTTTCGTAAAGGCTGATCATCCGCTGCAATTCCGCATACGTGCGCGACTCTACCTGGTAGTCTTGCACGGTGCTGTAGTAAAAACCTATTTGCTCGTTGATCTGCTCTATTTGTTCGCGGTTCGCTTTCTTCAGGTTTGCAATACTCTCAAAAATGTTCTTCTCAATGCGGTCGTACTTTTCATTGGCCCGGTTTACCAAGGGGTTTTTCTCGTTAAAAGCGTTTTTATCTGCCTTCTCTTCCCACTTCAGCTCAATGTATTGATCTACCAGGGTATTCAGCGGTGGCACATCCAGGCCAATCATATAGGGGGCAAACACTTCCTCGGACCTGTTTTGTTCTATGTAGCGCGAAATGTAGTCGTAGTACTTGTTGGCTATAATGACCTCCGCCTTTTGTTGGTCCAGCTCGTTGAGTTTGTTAAAAACGAATGAGGAGCCGTTGATAATTTCGCGATTGGCAAGCCGAAACTGATCAAGCTTTTTTTGATAGTTGACCAAGGTGTCAGATATCTGCGGCAAATATTCATTGATGTATTTCACCGTATTGGTGATGTGCTCGCTCTTATCTTCTACTCCCTTTTGAATGATCACCTGCAGATAGGCATTTAGAAAATCGTACTCTTTTTCAGGAATTTCACTGGTCATGCGGGCATCGATGATGGACGATCCCAGGCGCTGCCAGGAAAGACCCAACTTCCCACGGTATTGACTCAACAGGCTGTTGGGGTTGTTGATCACGAAAAAATAGCCATAGCCATTCGGGCCGGCATACCTGCCGGAACGCGTAACCCTGAATATCCATCCATTTAGATTGTATTTGGCGCCGTACCTGAATTTTTTCCCTTTGAACAAATTATTCAACTCCTCATTCTCAGATGAGAGCGTATACTCCGTCTGGTCATTCGATCTGATGTAAATCTTTTCGCCGTAAGGAATGTTCTTGGCAGCTGAGTCGATGTGAACCCTAAAATGTGCCGACTTATAAAGTTCTGAAGTTTTAAACCGACCTTCGGAATAATACGAGACTCCAAAATCGAGCCTGGCCAGGGTCCGCTCAATCCTGTCTTGCGATTTCAGCAGGGGCAACTCCTGGTACACTTCTATTCGCTCCCGAAACCCTGAGCCCTCCGTCAACTGTACCACGCTGGAAGAAAGGCGATCGTCAAACTTTTTTGTAATAAAACTGGCGCTCACCACATAAACAGGATCCTCGTAGCGAATGATCAGGTAGGCTATTGTGACGGCCACGATCAGTGAACCGACAATCCACATCCACCGGGCAACTACGAGGTTGATGAATTTCTTCAGTTCAAAATTTTCCTGTCTCTTTTCCGGTTCCATATAGGCAGTAAGTGGCTAAAATCGATTAGTTTAAAAGTAAAAAAGCCCAACTATCATCTCTGCCAAAGCAAAAGCATCGATTTGGAGTGGTTAAGTTTAACAAATTCCTCCTCATTATAAATAAGATAGCGAATTTTCTTTTGAATAATTAGTTCGGCCTTTTTGATAAGATTAATGAGGTATTTCTGATCCACCTCGCCCACAAACAGAATATCGATAATATCCGAATCAATACCTCGCGACAAATCTCCGGTGAGGTACACGGCCTTCATATTTCCTAAACGGGCGGCTATCTTATCCACAATCACGTCCAACCCTACAAACTTCCTGACGATGCTATTTATTTCGCCGTACAGTGGATGTTCCTGGTTTACTTTGAATAATTTTTTGTTGCCGATCACTTCCGAATTGAGCATGTTCGCGCTTTCGAGCCGGTTTAGCTCCAACCTGATGGCATTGCTTGACTCACCAAATTCGCTCTCCAGGCCACGCAGGTAGGCAGAATTGCCAGGATTAAGAAAGAATTTTAACAGGAGTTTAATCCTCGTTTTAGACGTGATAAGGGCGTCGATCATTTATTATTTGGGAGGGGGAGCGCTA
>CAYUJK010000543.1:1411-2554 GCA_964444895.1 uncultured Roseivirgaceae bacterium | reverse complement strand
AACTTTCAACTGCCTTTAAAACCTTCCTTTTTCTCCTTTTATTATTTTTTTCAGCAAGTAAGGTCGAGGCGCAAAATCAAAATTTACTGGAACACAACTGGTATTTCGGAAATTCTCCATCAGGCATCCTTTTTGGCCAGGGGAATAACCAGGCTGTCATGGTGACTGACCAGGCTACCCCCTTCGGTATCGGCGGCAGCGCAGTGGCCACCGACCCCCGAACCGGGCAGGTACTCTTTTATACCGACGGTCTGCGGGTATATGACCTTTCGCATCAACTGATGCCCAACGGGGGTGCGCTTAACGGCAATACGACCGGAAATCAGCCCGTAGCTATACTCCCCGTACCGGGAGAAGCCAGGCAATACTACATCATTACCAACACAGCCAACGGCGGAGCAGCGGGCAATTTATCGTACTCCATAGTAGACTTAAACTTACAGGGAAATGCGGATCCCGACTTTGCACCGCAGGGCGAGGTGGTGAGCGCCAATACCGCCATCGCGGCCATTACCAATGTCAGCGAAGCGATGATCACCTTCCATACAGGCACAGGCACCGTTGCGGATCCTTACAGGTATTGGATACTGGTGCAGCCGCATAACTCCGACGAATTTGAGCTTTACGAAGCCACCGCCGGAAACACCTTCACCCTGGTCAGTTCGGTGAATATTCCTTTCAGCATGACAGCGGGGAACTTTTCGCTGCATCGTCCCACCGGTAAAATTGCAGTTTCTCCACTCAGCACAGGAGCAAACGTTACCCTCTTAGATATTGACTTTTCTACACAAACCTTAGCTTACGACACCGTGATCCTCAATTCAGGAAATAGCGATGCGGGCGCCTATGCGATTTATGATACGGAATGGTCAAACGACGGCAATTTTCTTTTTGTATCGCGCACCGGCGATGGTGTGAACAACGGTACGGTGCGGCGTTTTGACCTCAGCAACCCCCAGGCTTCCGGTGTGGTGGTGACGCCAAGTCCGCTGTCGCGAAGCTTCGGATTAAAAAGAGGACCTGACGGCAACATCTATCACCTTTACCAGGAGACAAACGGCGGTCCTTTCCTGCTGGGGCAAATTGAAAACATTGACAGCGCCGCCGCAATATTGCAGTACAATTCCCTGGCTTTTGACAACA
>CAYUJK010000543.1:0-1311 GCA_964444895.1 uncultured Roseivirgaceae bacterium | reverse complement strand
GATTTTAATGATGAAAACGGCCCCCAACCTGTTACGGGGGCGAGCCAGGCGCCGCATGGCGTAGCGACGATTTCAGATGCCAATGGCGACCTAATCTTCTATACCGATGGAAATACGGTTTTTGATCGCGAGCATAATCCGAGGGCGTCCAATATCGGCGGGGACAACCAATCAGTACAATCCTCCCTGATCATTCCCTTCCCCGACGATCCTACCATGTTTTATATTTTTACAACCGAAAATATTCCCGACGAATTTGGCGAGCACAGGTACCGGCTTAGCTATGCCATCTATGACATGAAAGAGTTGGCCGCCGGTCCTGTGGTATTGGACAATAAAACACTGTACGAAGGATCTACAGAACGTCTCGCGGGCCTTACCGGTGGCGGCGGATCGTGGATGCTTTCGCACGAGTACGGCACCAACGTGTTCCGGGCGTATCCCATTAGCGCCGAGGGAATTGGCAACCCCGTGCGCTCTTCGGCCGGTTCGGTACACAACTCATCTGTCCAGCAGTCCGGCGAGGGATACATGCAGTTCTCTCCTGATGGGCAAAAAGTGGCCGTGGCCTTCGTAAATGCTTCGGGAGAAAATATCGTAGAAGTATTTGATTTTGACCAGGCTACAGGGGAAGTAAGCAACCCCATACAGCTTACCTTTGACGAAAGCGATCCACCCTTCCAGGTATACGGACTGGCGTTTTCACCCGGCGGAGGCAACCTCTATGTGAGTTTGACGGGAACCACCTCAAGATTGTATGAATTTAAGATGCACGTGGATGAGGAGGACTCCATCATGGACAGCCGCTCGCAATTGTTGGAAGCCAGCGCTGCTTTTGGCGCTATTCAGGCTGGCCCTGATGGGCAAATGTACATGGCGGTGGATGGCCAGGATTTCCTGATCGCATTTGCTCCTAACGAAGACTCCACGCAAACGGCTTCAGTTGATTTTAACAGCTCGCGCTTTCAACTGGCGGGTGGCACCACCTCGGGAATGGGCCTGCCGAACTTTGCGCAAAATGTGAGCACAGCCAGCGGCGGACCCGCCATGCTGGTGTCCGATGGGTGTTTGGGAACGCCCTCAGATTTTCAGGCGATACCTACTTCAATCATTGATATGTTCTTTTGGGATTATGAAGAAGGCAGCAGTGATTTAGACCAGTTTCAACATACATTCAGCGCTGCCGGTGATTATACGATTGACTTGGAAATAAGGAATCGATGCGGGCTGGATACGACCCTTACTCAAGTCATCACTATTCATGAACCTCCTGCGCCTACGCTTCCTGATTTTGGTCTCCTTTGCGAAGAC
>CAYUJK010000542.1:0-2554 GCA_964444895.1 uncultured Roseivirgaceae bacterium | reverse complement strand
AAATCTGACCGCAAGCTTGCCACCACGGCCTCGATATCTGCCTCCGTGACCTCCTGACGTCCATAGGGTATGGGTTTCATCCTTTCCTTGTTTTTGGGGTTATGTCACACCTGAAAGTCAGGCGCTACGTGCTTGCGAATTTCGTTTCTCAGATCCTCTACGCTCAGCCAGTGGTCATTTGCGCCGGAGTTGTATTTAAATCCCACTGGCACTGGCCGGCCCTGATTTTTCTGGATCCACTCATCTACGTTCCATATCGGGGAGGTGGGTACAATCACATAGTAATCATCGAGTTCTATCGTGTTGAATGAGTCCGTTTCGGTGATCATTTCCTCATGTATTTTTTCTCCCGGGCGAATGCCAACCACCTTATGCTCGCACTCAGGCCCTATTGCCGTGGCCAGGTCCGTGATTTTGAATGAAGGAAGCTTGGGAACGAACAGCTCCCCACCCCAGGCTTTTTCCAACGCCATCAACACAAAATTCACCCCTTCTTCAAGGGAGATATTGAACCGGGTCATGTTAGTATCCGTGATGGGAAGCACGCCCTTACTTTTTTGCTGCAGGAAAAAAGGCACCACTGATCCGCGGGAGCCAATGACGTTGCCATATCGCACCACCGAAAACCTGATGTCTCTGCTGCCTTTCATGTTATTGGCCGCGATGAAAAGCTTATCCGAACAAAGCTTGGTAGCGCCGTACAGGTTAATGGGAGCCGCCGCTTTGTCGGTTGAAAGTGCTACTACATTTTTCACTCCCTTGTCCAGGGCAGCCTCTATGATGTTTTCTGCACCCGTTACATTTGTCTTAATGCATTCACTCGGATTATACTCCGCCGCAGGCACCTGCTTTAGGGCTGCAGCATGGATCACAATCTCAATGCCCTCAAAAGCCCGCTTCAGACGCTCGCGATCACGAATGTCTCCGATGAAGTAACGCAGACACCGGTATTTTTCGGGCGAATATACCTGCGACATTTCGTATTGCTTCAGCTCGTCCCTGGAAAATACGACGAGGCGTTTTACATGGGGGTATCGCTTCAGCACTTCTCCCACAAACTTCTTCCCAAACGACCCCGTACCGCCGGTGATCAATATCGACTTTTCGTTTAAATCAAGCATGATTTTTCTCTTCTAAAAGTTCCTTGAACAATACTCCGTTTTTATACTTGTCTTCAACCTCATGTACCTGGTAAAAATGGTTGAGATACGATGAATATTTACCATACAATTTGGGTATGTTTTTGAGACGAAAATTCTCAAAAATCCAGATTGTCTTTTTAAACTTATATAGCTTGCTGAATATTCTTTTGTTGTAAAAATACTTCCCTATATGCATGAGCGCATACATGACAAAGAACTTTACTGAGAATTTCCTCCTGACCTTACCGAGTAAAGATTTATTCAGCGTCTTCTCGAAATAATAAGCCGCACGAATGTGGTTGCACCCATCTCCAAAACCGATGGTTTCGCGGATAATGCGATTGCGCTGGCTGATCAATTCCTCATGAAAAAAATCGTTTACCCGGCCTACGGAGTAATATTCGTCTATTGCCTGCTGCAGCGTTTCGTAGTTCGAGTAAATGACCGATCCCTTGTACAGCTCGTCGCGGCCAAAATCCGGGTCGGGATTGATCAAAAGGGTCTGCCGATCCAGCAGCCACGCTTCTATGGCAGTAGTTGACTCAAACGCCATCCACAAATCAGACACATTGATCAGGTCGTGAATGTTTTCATTCTCCTTGATATAGACTACGTTTGGGTAGTTTTCCAAGAGCAGCATCTCATTCAGGCACTCTCCTATGATCGACGGGTTTTGTTCATTGGGATGCTTTTTCAGCAGAAATAGTGTATCGGGGTTATTTTCGATGAGCTCGCGAAGAATTGCCTCTACCTTTTGCCGCTGCTCTTCGCACCAGTCAAGCCTGCTGGTATCGTTTTTAAAATAGTACAAAAGCTCTCCCCGACCCTGCTCGTTGGTGAGTTTGCCAAAAGCCCAGCCCGCATAGCCGATTACTTTTTTGTACTTCTCCTTGTCGTATTTATTTAGCATTTCCTGCCTGTCAGCAAACTTGTAGATTGAGTACCTGTCAAAACCCGTTCCGCCTGTCACCACTATTCTGTCCTCCAATTCGGGCAGTTCTGCTTTCAAAAAATCGCCCGTTCGCTGCGACCAGGCGCAAATATACTCCTGGTAAAATTGCTTTGCGGTGTTGTAGCCCCAGTAATTGAAACTGCCGTCGGTTCTGAAATTCCCCTCAGAAACCAGCGCAAACACAGGGATCTCCTGCTCATGAGCGTACTTAGAAATCTCAAAAAAAAGAGCGGAACCGATGGTGTTGGGCAGGCATACTACGTCGGGCTTTTTTCTGTAAATAGCGTGGACGTCATACACGAAAGCATGCTCGAACCGGCAGTGAAGAAACTTTTCGGCAAAGTACCGGAGCGGAAGCAGCATTTCGATATCACGTCCGTAGTCTTCATACGTAAAACATAAAACCTTAAACTGCTCCTTTCTCATTCTTTTTGCTGAAAAAATACACTACAAAGTAAGC
>CAYUJK010000541.1:0-2555 GCA_964444895.1 uncultured Roseivirgaceae bacterium | reverse complement strand
ACCCCCTCACCAATCAATCTCCTCTTTCCCTATGCTCTTCAAATACTCATTTGCCTTAGAAAAGTGCTTACAGCCGAAAAATCCCCTGTTGGCCGCGAAGGGCGAGGGGTGGGCCGACTTGAGCACCAGGTGCTTTTTCCCGTCAATGATCTCTCCCTTCCGCTGAGCATACGCGCCCCACAACAAAAAAACTACCCCTTCTTTTTCCTCTGATACCACGCGGATCACCGAGTCGGTAAACTGCTCCCAGCCTTTATTTTGATGCGAACCGGGACTATGCGCCCGCACCGTTAGCGTGGCATTGAGTAGCAGTACGCCCTGGTCGGCCCAGCGCTCCAGGTTGCCGGTGGGCGGGATTTCCTTTCCCAGATCACTTTTTATTTCTTTGAAAATATTGATGAGCGAAGGCGGAAGAGGTACATGATCGCTTACAGAAAAGCACAATCCGTTTGCCTGATCGGGCCCATGATATGGATCCTGGCCCAAGATCACCACCTTTAAATCATCAAAGCTGCAATGATCAAAAGCAGCAAAAATTTGCCTTCCCGGCGGATAAATGCGGTAATTTGCGTATTCTTGCTTTACAAACGCCGCCAACTCCTCGAAATAAGACTGATGAAATTCTTTGTTTAATCTTACTTTCCAGGATTCGGAGATTTTGACTTCCATGAATTTTTAATGTTAAATACTGTATTCAAAAAGTTTCATTTATCGTTACAAACATTACGTCTGTCGAAAAAAAACCGAGTTTCCATTTACATAAGTGATCTTTGCGTAATAAATGTTCAAACAACCCAAAAAAAAGAGAATTATTTAACTTTTTAAAATGAATTTTTTATGATGGTAACGGAAATCACAAGTGGGGTAAAGGTAAGTGTAGAAACCGAATATCAACCGGCATATTCAAGTCCTGCACAATTTCATTATGTTTTTACCTATCGTATCACCATAGAGAATATGGGCGATACCACTGTAAAACTTTTAAGTCGCCATTGGTTCATACATGATGCCTGCAGAGACATCAGGGAAGTAGAAGGAGATGGCGTAGTGGGGCTTCAGCCAGTATTGGAGCCAGGCCAAACCCACCAGTATGTGTCGGGCTGTAACCTGAAAAGCGGCATGGGCAAAATGTATGGCACCTACCAGATGGAGCGAGTGATTGACGGGAAAAAATTCAAGGTGATCATTCCTGAGTTCAAAATGATCGTGCCTTATTTGTCTAACTAAGCATTAAAACCACAACCTGCTTTTACTTTGTAAATACAAAGTGTGTAATATTTTCCTTTCAATTTACCGATCGCTTCTTTATTAAATTGATAGTTTCGTAGCTATTAATTTCAAAAAAACCTAATTATGTGGTATTGGGGGCGAGCATTTCAGCAGGGATGGACACCTGCATTTCTCTTTGTTTTTCTGCTGCTAACAGCTTGTTTTGACAGGGACGACTACGATTTCGACAAAGTAGCCGAAGTGGAGTGGACACCATCTTATGCAGCAAAAATTCTCACGGGTAGGGTGGCTCTCACTGACTTTGCCAGCTCGATTGAAAATGTAGAACTGCGCACCTACCCCGACGGACTGCTCTATTTTTACATAGAAAAAGAAAACGAATCAGAGTCGATCCGGGACATTATAAGCTTCCCCGATGTAAGTATCGGCCATACAACTCAATCACCAATAGACCTTTCCGGTGATCTCAGTGACGAACTCACACTGATCGAATCTTCCTTCGAAGTAGACCTGGGCATTACGGGCGGCGAGCTGGATTCGGTGTTCTACACGCAGTTTCCCATCAACCTCGCCATAGAAACTTCCATTGAAGAGGCCTTCAACCTCACGTTCAACTTCCCTTCGTTTACCGAAGGAGGCAACACACTCTCGCGTACGCTCTTTAAAGCTGCCGGCGAAAACGGCCCCATTCAGGATGACAACTTGTTTGCAGAATTCATAGCCGCGCTCAACACCCTGGATCCGGCTTACAACAAATTTCCCGTAGACCTGATTTTGACCCTCCTACCCGCCCAAAACATTACCATTACAGAGGACGACTACCTCTCGGTGACACTTGATATCAGAAACCAGGGATTTCTGTGGGTGAAAGGCTATTTCTACCCTACGTCTCGACGCATTTCGGAAGAGGTCCTGGAGGTAGAAATGTTTATGGACAACTTTTCTGATGCCGACTTCGACCTGGAAGGTGCAAGCATCACGTTCGAAGTAGACAACGAGTTTGGCGTGCCGATCACCCTTGATTTCGCGGTGTTTGACGCCGTAAACGTCGAAGACGAACACATCGCGGTAGAGACAGATCCCGCCAGTCCCTTTGAGATTAGCAGTCCTTCGGCACTTGGTGAAAGCCTGACGAGTTCGGTGTCAGTCATAAATCCGGTAGACATCTTCAAGCACCGGCCGCGAGGCTTTGAATATGAGGTGGACGCCCTGATCAATGATGGTGTACCGGATGGCAGAAATTTCCTGATGTCAACAAGCAAAACCAAAGTAACTTTCAAAGCCGAAATGCCGCTATGGGGCTATGCTGATGGCATTGCACTACG
>CAYUJK010000540.1:0-2560 GCA_964444895.1 uncultured Roseivirgaceae bacterium | reverse complement strand
GAGAAAGATGACGATAAAAATCAGACATCAATATGGAGGTTGAAAGGTCATTTACCTTCCAGAGCGAAAAGACAATATTATCTACGCCGACCTGAACAAATCCATTAGCCAGGCTTACGGCGCTTTCTCCGGTATGCAACTTGCCCAACCCGGTTTCGCAGGCGCTGAGCACCATCAGCACATTGTCTACATCAAGGCCATAGATCTCGGGTAAAAACAAGGAACTATCGATAAAGGAAATAGAAGGCGGCCGATACATATCTCCGGCATTGGCGTGGGTGGATAGATGAATAACCGGGTAATGGGCTACACTCCTCAAAAACGCTTCTTTGGTAGCCGCTTTCTTTCGCAGGTATTTTCCATTGAAAAAAGCGTTGATCGCTTCATATTCATTTTCAGAGTACTTAAGTTGCTCCTGCCTACCTTCAAACTCGGGGAAAACTCCCAAAATTTCCTGGTCGAAATTGTTTTTATTCCGGTATTCATGCAAGATCTCCTCTGCCGAAGACCTGTAGGCTACCGGGTATTTGTTCAGTACCCACGGCCAGCGGGCATACCGGGCATCGCCGGGTATCTCATACACCATAGCCTCGAAGGGTATGAAGTTCAGAATTCCATCTGGAACGATGACCAAGCTGCCCTTTATACTTTCGGGCAGCAACTGCTCGTATAGACTAAATGCTAACTCCGCATAGGCCCGGGGATTATTGTTGATCTTGTGAGGGTCTTCAAAAAAAGTTATAAAGCTTCTTGCCTCTTCTCGGATGGACTTCACCTCATCCGATCGGTATAGCGCAATATTTTTTCCCTCCAGAACAAAAGTAAACAGGTGACTGCTACCCCAGAAGTACTGGATCATCGTTTCTTGCCGATCGGAAAGGAGCATCTGCAAACTATCCGTTAGTATTCCCCTTTCAAAAGGCAAATGGTCAATCTTCGATAAACCTTCTCTCCGGAGCGCCTTCATTTCAATGACCAACTGGTTTTGTTGATCGATCAGCCATTTGATACGCTTTAGGTCAGCCTCATCGCCTTTGAGTTTTTCCTGGGTTAGGGCATGCTGAAATTGGGCCTTTCGGCGGTTCAATTCTTTTTGAACCTGAAAAAGGGAATCATTGGCGACAAAATCCCAAAACTGTTGGTTGTGGAGGGTCGATTTGAGCACCATGGATTTGGTGTTCTCAGCTATTTCAAAGGCTCTTTTGATGTACTGTTTTTCACCATATCTTGCATGCATTTCGATCAATAAAAGTATTGCTTTCTCCGCCCTTTCCCTGTTTTCTTTTTGTTGTAAGTATTTAGCCTCCCTGTAGTTGTATCCCGATCGCAATAAATGCTCTACTTCAAAACTCAATTCATAGCACTCCACTGCGAGCCGCAGCGAATCTGTCTTCGTATAGATCAGGGCCATGCCATCAAATGCTTCTTTGAGGGTGTTTTCAGCATACAAAAGATCTTTTGCGGGAAGAACAGAGGCATCATCATGACCACTAATCAGTTGGACGAGTGTGTTTTTGTAAGTTTGGAGGGCTTCTGCTTCCCGGCCCATCTCGCTGAGAATTCCTGCTCGCAGGTTCTTGAGTTTAGCTTTGGTTCGTGGGGCAAATACTTCGCTGGTATCGCCTATGGCATTCGCCCATTGAATGCTTTGCAATGCCTGAGAAAGCTCATTTTTCTTTTGATGCAATACCGAAAGCGTGCTATAAACACTCACCAGATGCTCAGAAGTATCCCAAACAGGATACAGCCTGCCATACTTCAGCGCCTGGTTACACATCTCTATGGCATGGTCATGCCGGCCAATGCCCAGGTAGTTCCTGGCGAGATTGGCATAGACCAGCCCCCTTTTGCTTTCAGGCATTTCCCTGGCATTTAGTCCCTCCTCCAGTATATCAATGGCCTCATTGAACCTGCCGGTACTGTAGTAAATAATGGAAAGGTTAATAACAGCCGAAACAAAATGGTCAGAATCCGCATTCCTTTGGGCCTCAAGCAAATAGCTCTTCACAATATTTTCTGCACTCTCAAAATCTCCCAGCATACTGTAAGCATTTCCAAGGGGTTTCAGGCAGTACTCCACAATGTCGAAACCGTTCAGGCCATTACTGTCGTAAACCTTCCAGGCATTTTCATAGGCGGATACAGCCTTCGTGACCTGGTTAAATTGTAACTGGTAATACCCTTCGTTGCTTTTTAAAACGACGTAGGCTAATTGCTCGGCAGAATTTTGTAGTGGCCGCCAGAGACTATCTTCTATAGACTCAAGGTAGATGATTTGACCGGGATCAGGATTTTCTAGAAAAGCATCCAATCTGGCATACAGGTATTCTTCCAATTTGTCTTGTTTTCGCCATCGATTAGCGTTTTGCTGATGGTCTCTATCCTGGCCGAATGCTGATAAATCAGGGCTGACAATCAAAAAAATAGTAATCAAAATTGCCAACTTCCACATATCCTATATCTTCCAGAGCAGGTAAAACATCCATTGATTATTGGGTGTTTTGGTTTGATAGATGTATCTCAGTCCACCCGTAGGGCCAACCCTTACAGAGCCAATATT
>CAYUJK010000539.1:0-2564 GCA_964444895.1 uncultured Roseivirgaceae bacterium | reverse complement strand
GTAGAAAAAGCCCAGGAACACAAGATATACGACAATGAGGAGATCAAGAATATGATCACCGCGCTGGGCGTTTCCTTCGGAACCAGCGAAGACAGCAAGGCGCTGAACCTCGAAAAACTGCGGTATCACAAAGTCATCATCATGACGGATGCGGACATCGATGGCAGCCATATTCGTACGCTCATTCTCACGTTTTTCTTCCGGTATATGAAGGAGCTTATTGAACAAGGCTTCCTCTATATCGCCCTGCCGCCACTATACCTGATCCGAAAGGGAAAGCAGGAAAGATACTGCTGGACAGAAGACGACCGTGAGCGAGCCATAAAAGAGCTGGCACCAGACGGAAAAGAAGATTCCGTAAACATACAGCGGTACAAAGGTCTTGGAGAGATGAACCCCGAGCAACTTTGGAGTACTACGATGGATCCCGCCAGGCGATCCTTGAAAAAGGTAACGATAGAATCCGCCGCGGAAGCCGACCACCTGTTTTCTATGCTAATGGGCGATGAAGTGGCGCCGAGGAGGGAGTTTATTGAGGCTAACGCCAAGTATGCCAAAGTAGACGTATAGGAAACCTGGGGATAGGCGAGGCAATGTGAAATAGCCCTGGAGTTCAACCTGGAACTGCCTTTTCTGTAGATGAAATAAAGGAGCGGTCTTCTCGCGAGGCGAGATTGAAAGAAATACACAAAAGCAAGCAACTTGCTGACAGGCCAATAGTAATAGGTGAAAGGACATGCTTGCCACCTCTTCCTAACTCTCCCTGAAAATCGAGGAGGGTTATCCAAAGGGTGAAAAACGGGCAATCCTGACTTGCTAACGTTGGTCGGAACGAAGGTAAAAAACACTCATAACGAATGGCCTAAACCCTTGAAAAACAATTATTTCACTATTGGCCTTTTGACTTTCAAAAGGTGGTATGTGTCACTAAAGCGAAAAATCAGTTCGATTATGGTAGAGCTTGACAAGGCTTCGCGGCTCATAAATCAAAGTCAGTACATCAGCCGCGATCTCAGCTGGCTGAAATTTAATGACCGGGTATTAGACCAGGCAAAAAAAACTGAACGCACGCTATTCGAAAGGCTCAAATTCCTGGCGATCACCGCATCCAACCTGGATGAGTTTTTTATGATCAGGGTAGGCAGTCTCTACAATTACCTGGACTATGGCAAGGAGCGGATAGACTATTCAAGCCTGCGGGAAGTCCCCTTCAAGCGGAAACTGTTTTCCGAAACGCATAAGTTTTACCAGGACCAGTCAGAGTACTATTGCGAAAGTCTAAAGACCCTTTTTGCAGAAAATAATTTTACCATTGGCAAAATAGAAGACCTCTCGGATAACGAGCGGTCACGGGTGAAGGAATATTTCAAGAAGACAATATTTCCGATGCTTACCCCCATGGTGTACGACACCTACCACACCTTTCCTGTGCTGATGAACCAGATCCTCATTTTCGGCGTGGTAACGAGCAATGTAACGGAAGAAGCCTCTCAGCGAAAGTTGTCTTTTATCCAAATCCCCCAAAACCTTCCCCGGTTTTATGAAATAGAACGAGACGATAAGCTTGTTTTTGTTCCTATCGAAGATATTATCAAAAGATACATCCATAAACTCTTCCGAAATATCAATATCGAATCAATCAACCTCTTCCGGCTTACGCGAAATGGTGATTTTACGCTTGAAGAAAGCGACGATATTGAAGCCAACTTTCTGGAAGAGCTGCATAGAAAGCTGAAAACCCGTAGAACAGGCCGGGTAGTGCGCGTTGAAATCGATGAAAACCCCAACAAATGGCTGAAATCTATTCTCAAAGACCGCTGGGAACTTGATGAGGAAAATTTTTTCTATGTAATCAAGGAAGACTTGTTTGATTATACCGGCTTGTGGCAAGTGATCAATCACTCGCATTTCAAGGACAAGCAACCCAAGCCAGCAAAACCCGTGCGTCCTATTACCTACCCGGCGAGCGACTCGGGAAATATCTTTGAGGTGCTGAAGAAAAAAGACATCCTGCTTCACCACCCTTACAACACCATAGAACCGCTGATCGACCTCCTGGAGCAGGCTGCCGAAGACACTAAAGTTCTCTCCATTAAGCTCACTATTTACCGCCTGGCAAAGGATTCCCGGATCACCAATGCCTTGCTAAAAGCAGCGGAAAATGGAAAACACGTGTCGGTATTGTTTGAAGTAAAGGCCCGTTTTGACGAAGAAAATAATTTGCGCGAAGCCAAAAGACTCCAAAATGCAGGGTGCTTTGTCATCTACGGAATCAGCCACGTAAAAACCCACACCAAGCTACTGCTCATCGTACGCAAAGAAGGGGAAAAAGTGACCCGGTATGTTCACATGGCCAGCGGCAACTACAACGAAAGCACCGCCAAACTATACACCGATATAGGGTTGATGACTTCCAGTGAGCTGTATGCCCACGACGTCTCCGAGTTTTTCAATGCCATCACCGGGCACAGCAACCCGCAGATCTACCAATACCTGATCACCGCTCCAAAAGACATGCGCGACAGGCTTATAGAGCTGATCAACATAGAAGCAGAAAATGCCAA
>CAYUJK010000538.1:0-2573 GCA_964444895.1 uncultured Roseivirgaceae bacterium | reverse complement strand
AACCATGAATTTCTGTATACAATTCCTTCCTTTGGAAGTACAGTATTTCATGCCCACCCATCACATTAACATTGTGTTCGTTCACTTTGAAATTATACGACAGTGTGTTAGTATTTCGATAGCGGGTGTCTACCCGTTCCCTCATTCGAACCGCCGGCTGCCCCTGGTTTTCGAGGGCGGGTGTGTTATTCACCATATAGGTGGTTAATCCGTAAAACCGGTAGTCATTGAAGTAATAATTGTCCATACCGAAATCGCTTTTCCACTGGAGGTTGTCGATGATGTTCCATCCAAAGCCGAGGCCCACGTTCAGGTTCTTTCTTTGCTGCTCGCGCTGGTTATCATACGTGGCGGTTACAGGGTGTACCAAATCGCTCGCTATCGACGCGTCGGTATCGTCTCCCGTTTGTGCCAGTCCCGGCAGTGGAATGGGCGTATACCCCACCACATGTTTCAGGCGGGAATCAGCCGATGACACCTCATTTTGTTCATTTGCTCCGCCGCCGTTGATCTCGGTATCCGAGTACCTCACCGAAAAGTTCAGGTCTAATTTTTTGTTCGGCCTGTTGGTGAGTTTCAGCGTGAGGTTATTTCGCACGTAATCCGACCCTATCTGAATGGCCCGTTGATCAAACCGGGCAAAGTTGGCCGAATAGCTAAATTTCTCGCTTCCACCCCTTACACTCAGGTCATTGCTAAACACCCTGCCCGTACGACCGTATACCTGCTCTTGCCAGTTATTGGCCGGCATCCCTTCGTACATGTCTAAGTCTTGAAATCGTCCGAATTCATTTTCAAAGCGGGAAATATCTTCCGAATCACGCAGCATGGCGTACTCATACTGCCACCTGGCGTAGTCTCCAGGCTCAAGTACGTCCATCTGTTTGGCCATCTTATTAAAAGCGAGGAAACTGTTGAAGCTTACTGTTACTTTACCTTCCGTACCGCTTTTGGTGGTTACGATTACCACACCGTTGGCTCCCCGCGAACCATAAATCGCCGTGGAGGATGCATCCTTCAATACATCAATAGATTGAATATCGGAAGGTGAAAGATCGGCAATGGTTTCTACCGGAAAGCCGTCTACGATAAACAGCGGATCGCCATTTTGGGTGATAGAAGCGCCTCCTCTTACCCTGATCCTGATCTCAGCATCTGGCGAACCCTCTGTGCTGGTCACCTGCACGCCGGCCATCCTACCTGTCAGCGACTCCGCTACGGTGGAAACGGGCACCTTTTTCAAGGCATCACCACCTACCGAAGCGATAGAGCCGGTGAGTTCCGATCGTTTTTGGGTGCCGTATCCCACTACTACTACTTCTTCGAGCGAAGTGATATCGGGCACCAGGGACATGTTGATCACCGATTGTGAGCCTACCTCCACTTCTTCGGTTACATACCCGATAAAGCTGAAGATAAGAACGGCGCCGCTGGAAGGCACTTCCAGGGCGTAGTTGCCGCTAATGTCTGTAACCGTACCTTGAGTAGAGCCTTTTACCAAGACGTTGACTCCGGGTAGCCCTTCGCCATCTTCCGACGAAGTAACTACACCTGTTATACTCCTGGTTTGCTCTGCTGTGTTGCCCAACGTTTCCCGGCTTTCCGAGCCAGGTGCTCCGTTGTTTTCAGCGTTAATGTTGCGAGCTTCATTGCTGCCGGCATCCTTATCAGATGCCCAGGCGCCCGCTGCGCCCATGCATACTACCGATAGCCCTAGTAGAATATACTTTGGCAAAATTTTAAAATACCTCCGTAAACTATTTTTCATAATTTTAAGCGTTTTGATTAATCATTTAATTGCAGGACTTATTAGCCCTAAGCCCTAAAAGATGGCCCATTACGGGCCATCTTAGCTTGAATTGCTCACCATTTAACCTAATTTAATTGTTGCACTATGTCTAATTTATTCTCCTCCAGATTCTTGCCGGCATCGGCTCTGCAGCCAAACCCGGTCGACTAACGACAGCTTTTGAATGGCACTGCCGTACCTAACCAGCGTCATCATTTTTATTAGCGAATTCACAATCAACAGACTCAATTTTTCAAAACCTCGCTATGAGCATCCCTAATTTTGACTTGTAATTGCGAATAGTTAAAGATGAATGTTGGAACCCAAATTAAAAAGTGATTTTGCTGACAGAGAGTCGTTTATCGCATTTTGGAAGAGAGAAAGTGAATTTTTGAATAGCAAAAACTCCCCGACTGCAGAGCTATTCATCAAAAGGGTGGCCTTTGCGGGATGCTCGACAATTTTCCGTTCCCGGCAAAACTTTGAGTCTTACCACCTTTGTGGCTAAGTCTCGAACAGTTCACAAGGTTATTTTCATACGGTGCTTGGAATTCTCGCGCAGCCGATTTTGTATGGATCAGAAAAACAAATACCAAAGAAACAGGCCATTCCGAATCTGCGTGGAATTGATTTACCCAAGTGAATCTGTTATTTAGCACTTGCACAAAAAAAAGGTTCAAACAACCGCCCCTCCTTCATTGTTTGCACATTTTCATAATAATATTTGGCCGATGTAAACAATTAATCCTAAATTGCGTTCTCTTTTTGTGAAATTTCTATTGTA
>CAYUJK010000537.1:0-2573 GCA_964444895.1 uncultured Roseivirgaceae bacterium | reverse complement strand
TTGAGAAAGAGTATTGATAAAACCAAAATGCTTATCTATGACGGAAGAAGGCAGATAGTCGTGGCTTGATTATCCCCGCCTTTTAGAACCCGTAAACAGCATTAGTCTTAACCAAAAGTATGTAAAGCCACGAGGGACCGCGGAGATTGTAAATCTTTGGTGTAATGGAAACGTTGTTGGAAAAAGACAATGAGAACAAAGAAAATTCGCGGACATAGGAGACATTGGAAAAACATTGATAATTGGATTGAAGCTCATAAGAGTCTTGATTTACACTTCTTGAAAGACCGCCAGTATGATTATGCCAAAATTCGAGTTCATCCGTGGAGTGGGATTAATATGGTTATGAGTCAAATTCCTGAACCAAAGGGAACTACCAAGTCAAAAATCCTGTATGGGCTAATTGAAATTTATGACACTTGGAAAACAGAGCTTAACAAACTTGGAGAACCCTATTATTTAAAAATTTGGCTATTTGAACCTCGGTTTTCCCTTTCGCAAGTTGTTTGCGCTATTGGTGGGCGTTTGGACTTTTACGAGAATACGTTTTTCAAACCTGTTGCACAGAAAGAGCTAGTTCCCAAAAAATATGGACAGCTTGAAAATAGAATGTCAGAATTTAATTGGGAATATCGCGTTGATGAAGACAGTTATGATGATAATTATTTAGGTGATCCTCAGGACTACATAGATAACGACGCTTACGAAGAGACTAAAATTTTTTTAAACAGAATTATGAAAAAGCCACATAGAATTGTGAAGCTTAAAGAACCTGTCGGAGGTGCAACGGAATCTTACTTGTTCAAAAAGGGAGATGTCTGGATAGGAGAAAAATAAAAAACGAATTGTAACGATTCAAATAAGTTTATCAAACTTATGGCGGGAAAGAGGTAAACCTAGGACTATAATTTTCAACGAAATTTGTCTCCAACCTGAAAATGTTCATGAAATCCCTTAACTAATCCTACTCCAGTTCACCACATTTTTTTTCGCCGATTCCACCTGTCTTTTGATCACGCTGTTTTCGGGGCTTTCCAGCAGGGGATCTTCCTGGAGAATTCGTTTGGCGGCTTCGCGGGCAGTTTGGAGGATTTCGCCGTCTTTGCCCAGGTCGGCGATGAGCAGGTCCATGATGCCGCTTTGCTGGGTGCCCATCAGGTCGCCGGGTCCGCGCAGCTTCAGGTCGGCTTCCGCGATATCAAAGCCGTCGTTCGTGCGCACCATGGTGTTGATGCGGTGGCGGGCGTCTTTGGTGAGCTTGTAGTCGGTGAGCAGCAGGCAGTACGATTGCTCGGCGCCGCGCCCTACCCGGCCGCGTAGCTGGTGAAGCTGCGAGAGGCCGAAGCGCTCGGAATTTTCGATTACCATCACCGTGGCATTGGGCACGTTCACGCCCACCTCGATCACCGTGGTGGCCACCAGTATTTTCGATTCCCCACTCACGAAACGCTTCATTTCCCAGTCCTTGTCGGCAGGCCGCATTTTGCCATGCACCACTCCCACCGTTACGCCCGGGAAGGCCCGGCTAATGGCCTCGTAGCCGTCGGTGAGGTGCTTCAGGTCCAGCTTTTCCGATTCCTCGATCAACGGATACACCACGTACACCTGCCGGCCTTCTTGAATTTGTTTTTTCATAAAGCCAAACACCCACAGCCGGTCGGAGTCGTATTTGTGTAGCGTTTGGATGGGTTTCCTCCCCGCCGGAAGCTCGTTGATGATGGAAACGTCCAGGTCGCCGTACAGCGTCATAGCCAGCGTGCGCGGTATGGGCGTGGCCGACATGATGAGGATGTGCGGGTATACGTCCCGGGCTTTTTGCCAAAGCTTTGAGCGCTGCTCTACGCCAAATCGGTGTTGCTCGTCGGTGATGGCCAGTCCCAGGTTTTGGAATTTCACTTTCTCTTCCAGCAGAGCGTGTGTACCGATGATGATGTGCAGTTCGCCCGATTCCAGAGCCGTGTGGATTGCTTTCCGCTCGCTTTGTTTCGTAGAGCCCGTAAGCAGGGCGATGCGCAGGCCCAGTTTTTCGGCAAATTCCCTGAGACCCTGGTAATGTTGCTCGGCGAGAATTTCCGTTGGAGCCATCATGGCCACCTGGGCGCCGTCTTTTATCACCAGCAGCATGCTGATGAAGGCCACGATGGTTTTACCGCTCCCCACATCTCCCTGCACCAGCCGGTTCATTTGATGGCCAGACTTCAGGTCCCGGTATATTTCTTTGATCACCTTTTTCTGAGCCCCCGTTAGATCGAACGGCAGGTGCTTGTTGTAAAATGCTGTTACCAGCGCAGTGTCGCTGAACACCTGGCCGCGAAACTTTTCCATGCGTGTCAGCTTTAGCTTTAGCAGGCGCAGTTGCACGTAGAAAAACTCCTCAAACTTCAGCCGGTACCGGGCTTTTACCAGTAATTTTTGGTTTTCCGGAATGTGGATTTGTATCAGAGCCTCCTTTTTGGGCATCAGGGAAAACTGCTGCCTGAGAGAGGCAGGAAGGGTTTCGTGAATGTGTGACGCGGCCGATTGCAGCAACACTTGCTGAAGTTTAAAAATCGCGCGGCTATCCAGGAACCTGG
>CAYUJK010000536.1:0-2584 GCA_964444895.1 uncultured Roseivirgaceae bacterium | reverse complement strand
ACTGCCATGCGAGGCTGGGGCGGACACTAACCCATGAGATGGGGCACTACCTGGGTGTGCTGCACACCTGGGGCGGCAAAGATTGTGCGCTTAACGATTTTTGTGATGACACGCCCGCCGTGGACAAAGAAGTGTTCGGACGGACGGCCTTTGCTGGCTGTGATGGTGATGCAGTGATGATAGGAAACTACATGAACTACTCCGACGATGAGGTGATGAACCTGTTTACCCGCGATCAAATAGCGCGGATGCACTACGTGCTTGAGCACCACGAAGGCAGGAAAGCCTTATTGACGAGCAATGGGCTTAAACGTCCGTGAGGAAAAAAGAGAGACAATTTACCCCCGGCTCGATCAAATGGTAGCTTTCGGGTATTTCCCCACAACATAACTGATTTTGCCTTTACGTCATTTTCAATTTTCCTAAAATGCCATTATTTTTAAAATCACTGTGGAAATGAAATTCCGGGCTTGATGGCAGCATGATGAGGACAAAGCCGATGACTTTTTTTTAGAAACATTATATACAAGACCCGCCATGCTATTTTGTATGGCGTGTCACTGGCCTTTTTGGTGTTTGTGCTGAAGTGGCTTCAGTGGAAATTTCTCATTGCGGATCATTCTACAGAGGCGTACATCGGACTCATTGCCGTCTTTTTTACAGCGTTGGGCGTGTGGGTGGCTACTCAGCTCACCCGACGCAAAATGCACCCATCTGCAGCAGAGAAAGTGCAGCCCGAAGACACGGCCATTAACGAAGTCGAACTGAAAAAGCTGAACCTGAGCAGCCGCGAGTACGAGGTGCTGTGCCTCCTGGCGCAGGGCTATGCCAATGCCGCCATTGCAGATCAACTGTGTCTTTCCCTGAGCACAGTGAAAACGCACGTCTCCAATCTCTTTGTGAAGATGGACGTAAAAAGCCGCACTCAGGCCCTCGAAAAGGCAAAGCGGCTCAAGATCGTACTGTGAGCAGCGTAGTGCCTGCCTGGAAATATCCCGCGAGGTTTCCAAAATCTGGCGGGTTTTATGGCTATTCCAGTATTTTTTCTTTTGTCAAAAAATGATGTTTTACCAGGTGTTAAAAATGCATTTTGGTACTAAAGTATGAATGTGTTCCTTCCTGCTGTCTTTAGTTTTGAAGCAGTAAAAAACAATAGACACACTATGAACATTCCCGAAAAAAATGCAGATACCAGACAGGAGTCTGGTCTGCGGATCGTGCGGCAATTTGAGGTGGCGCCCGCGCTTGTCTTTGACGCACTTACCAGTCCGGAAGCCATGCGGGCGTGGTGGACTGATGACACGGTGTTTGATATTGACTTGAGGGTAGGTGGTAGCTGGACAATCACCCGGAAAGAAGGCGATATGGTATTGGAAATGATGGGTGAATACCTGGAAATAGAAAAGCCCAATTGGCTTAAATACACGATTGGCATGCCACAGTTTTCTCCGAATAGAGACGTTGTTTCTATTCGCATAACGCCCCATGAAAATGGGGGCAGTGTGGTGTTTTTTGATCAAACCGGCGTTGACATCGCCGCTGAACTGCAAGGTTTGCCAGAAGGAAGTATTTCGGAAAGCGAAAAAGGCTGGCAGCAGGGTTTTGACCTTATGGCGGCAGCATGGGGAAAAGGACGTAAGGGTGTTTCTGCCTCATAAACTCTTTTGAAAAGATACTGTCGAACAAAAGTTTATCTGCTCATGGCATTTGCCTGGCAATTAACCAATTGATTACATTTATTAAACTGACAACAACGAAACCACCAAGTAAAAGTGTTGACACACAGACGGATGCCCCGAAAGTTTTCGGGGAAATGGTGGTTCCATATGTACCGATAAAAACAGACAATTTAAACATATGAAACGAAATGTATTGATCTTCGGACTCGTGCTCGGCATCTTGCTGTGCATCAACATGGTTTACGCCGTCAACCTTTGCTACACAAATCCAGAAATGGAGCCCAACGACATCCTGGGCTATGCGGTGATGGTGGTCATTTTCTCAATTACCTTTTTTGGTATCCGAAATTACCGCAATAAAGAACTCAACGGCTTTATTTCTTTTGGCAAGGCCTTCAAGGTAGGCGCGCTGATGGTACTGGTGGCCTCTACTGCGTATGTAGTTGTGTGGCTGGTTTACTACTACCTGTTTGTTCCCGATTTCCTGGACCAATACACCCTGCACGTGCTCGCTGACGCCACCCGCAATGGTGCCTCTCCGGATGAGCTGGCTGCCAAAACGGAGCAAATGGAAGATTTTAAGGAAATGTACAAAAGCACATTTTTCGTGATTGTGGTGACGTACACAGAAGTGCTGCCTGTGGGGCTACTCGTTGCCTTGGTCAGTTCGCTGATCCTGAAACGAAAGCCGGAATAGCGGTTCCTAAAAGAGCCTCTCACGGGACTCGAACCCGCGACCTGCTCATTACGAGTGAGCTGCTCTACCAGCTGAGCTAAAGAGGCCAATAAACTATAAAAGAACCTATGTTCCTTAGCTCAGCTGGTGCCCGCCCTGCAGGCTGGCTCCTCCCTAAAACCTTCCACAGGAAGGTTTATTAACGGTCGGCCCTCAACTGAGCTAAAGA
>CAYUJK010000535.1:0-2585 GCA_964444895.1 uncultured Roseivirgaceae bacterium | reverse complement strand
GTTTTAAATCCGTTTCCATCGCCGCCACCCACTGTGCCGTTTTTAAGGTATCCGTTCCGGATGGCCCAGCAATTTTCATATACCGTAGTAATGTTGTCCGCGCCCCTCAGGTATCCATCCCAGCCGTCATCGAGATTGTTCCAGGCCCTGCAACCGATGAATTTATTGCCATCGCCCGCATCCAGCTTGCAGGCAAAACCGTCGGCATTTTCGATCGAAGAATCGGCATTGTAATAGGAGTCGCAGTTCAGCACAGTGTTGTTGCTGCCGCCATTGCCGATCTGAAGACCGGAATCGCTGTTTTCAAAAAAGGTGCAAAATTCTACCAGGTTATTATGACCCCTAATGAACATCCCATTGTCACCCGCATTGTAAACATCTATCCCCTTGATGTGCCAGTAGCTGCCGCTGAGTTGAATGCCTCTGTTGGAAGAATTTTCTGCCATTGCCGAGAAATCAAAAAGAGGTCGTTCATCACCGGGATAGGCGAACAGCGAAATCATATCCCCCTCTACACCCGACCGGCTAATGGAAATGGTGCTATTGAAGGCATACGTTCCTCCTTTCACATAAATTTTATCGCCTGCATTGGCACTGTTCAGTGCGCTGAGCAATTCTCCGGCAGTGCTGACGGTCACGCCATCGTCAGGCATTCCGCTGATCTGAATTTGAAGGGCGCCGGTTACTCCCGACCCGTCAGTAGCGCTGGCAGTTACCGTTACCGTACCGTTGCCGCTGGGCGTCAACACCCCTGTAGCGGATATTTGGGCAATGTCTTCATTCGATACTGACCAGGTAATTTCCGTGTTGTCGGCATTCTCGGGCAGCACCTCCACACTTAACTGCTGTGCGCTTCCATCGGTAATGTCGTTGCCCAATACGGTGATGCTTTGTACCAAAATCGGGTCAGGCCCGGGTTCATCTCCGCCCACACCTGACACCTGCATAGATCGGGTGCTCGCCACATTTGAACCATCCTTGGCTGTGGCCGTGACAATCACGATGCCGTTCGAAACAGCGGTAAGCAGCCCCTCTTGTGAGATGGTAGCGATCGCCTCGTTGGACACCGTCCAGGTTACTTCCTTATTTGTCGCATTTTGCGGGCTAATCAGAACAGTAAGCTGGCTTGTGCCCCCATCCGTAATAAAATCGCCTCGTATCGTTATTGACTCCACCGGGATTGTATCCGGCACTTCGTCTTCTGTGTTGCATGAAACAAACCCTACCAACAAGCCAAGCAAGGTATAGTATATCGCTGCTCTGCCCATATTCATTTTTCTCCTTACATTCATACCCTCTATTTCCTTCCTTTTGTTAAAGTTTGAGCAAAATCGATCGTGCCCCTTTGCTTCCAGTCACTCTGTGTCTTTGCAGCTTAAAGCCCGGGTTTTGCCACGAAGACTCAAAGCCAAAAAGAAACCACAAAGCCTATTTCAAATAGGGTTTTGCTTTAAAACCATAGTATTACTTCTTAGACAACCACTTATACATGGCGTTGGAAGGGGCCTACTCCCTTTATTCCTTGATAAATTTCAGAATTTCATTTCTACTATCGTCCACGTATTCAATCAGATACACTCCTTGTGGCAAGGTGTTGATATCGATTTCCAGGTTCGATCTGCCCGATTCAAATTTGTTTGAACTGACTATTTGTCCCGACAAGCTATGAATGGTAAGCTGAGCCCTGGACGATGCATTTCCGCGTTCAAAAATAATTCTGTCTGAAGAGGGATTGGGCCACAGGTTAAACCGCATGGCAGCCTCATCCAAGGAGGTCACAAGACCTGGGCCGGTAGTACCAGAAACCGACAGCGACACGGCGCCAACACCTGCGCTGCTGTGAACAATTTCTCCTTCACTATCGCCCTGGGCCAACGCATTCAGTCGTACGTACAGCGTCATTTCCGCCACGTTGCCGCCTATTGGCGCCAGTGAAAGCGACGGCAGCCATACCTGGCCATTGAATGAGATCTCGAAACCTTCTGGCAGTGAAATTTCAATATTGCCGGCCAAATTGGCGCCCATGATGGTGTAGGTTTGCGGCTCTGAAGGCCTGCCGAGTCCCTGAGAAAAAGCTGTTAGTTCGCCGGTAACCGTTATTCCCGGATCGGGGATCACTTCGCCGGATACTGCCAGGTTTACGTCTTCAGCATCGGTAGCCGTGTGCAAAATATCGCCTGAGTAGCTACCCAGCGCCGTGGCCGATAGCCTTACGTAAACGATTCTGTTGGTAACAGTACGCTCTTCTGCATCTATGACAATTTCCGATCCCCAGTTTTCTTCATCGCCGGATATTTCAAAATCATCGGGCGCTGTCACGGTAATCGATCCCTTCAGGTTTTGCCCCGAGACACGGTAATTTTGAGAGGATACCGGGGAACTCAAATTCTTCACAAATTCTTCGAGGCTTTCTGTAAGTGATATTTCGGGAACTAAATCTACCGTCGTTCCGCTTACTGCTACCAACTGCTCATCTGCCCCCTCGCTTGTGTGGGAAATCTCAGCAGAAAACTCGCCCACCTCGGTAGCATTGAGCCTTACAAAGATGGTAGTTTCCTCCACTGTTCCGTCGGTGTGTGCTAACA
>CAYUJK010000534.1:0-2589 GCA_964444895.1 uncultured Roseivirgaceae bacterium | reverse complement strand
ATCGACCAAAAACGGTCTCAAGCGCTTTTACCGGGGTTTCCTGCAATGATTTCACATGGATAACCCCCATGTCATTCAGCAGTTTTGTTGCCTTTTTGCCAATCATTGGGATATTCTCCACGGGCATAGGCGCCAGAAATTCCGCCTCTTGGCCTGCCGGCACCCTGAGCTGTCCCTTAGGCTTGGCCTCGTTGGTTGCCACTTTGGCTACGAGTTTATTCACAGACAACCCCATAGATAATGGCAGACCCGTTTCCCTGGAAATTTTTTCCCGCAGTTCCGTCGCCCATTTGTAGGCGCCGAAGTACTTATCCATGCCGGTAAGATCGAGATAAAACTCATCTATGGACGACTTCTCAAAAAGTGGCGCCTGATCCTCAATCATGTCAGTAACCAGTCGTGAATAGTGGGTGTATCGCTCCATGTCGCCAGAAATGACTACCGCTTCGGGGCAAAGTTGTAGCGCCCGCTTCATGGGCTGGGCAGAGTGAACGCCATAGGCCCTGGCTTCATAACTACACGCGGCCACAACTCCTCTACCGCTTTTGCCTCCTATGATCAACGGCATACCCCTGAGCCGGCTGTTGCGCAACACCTCAACCGAAACATAGAAAGCATCGAGATCGAGGTGGAGAATGGTGCGATTACTGTTCATTTTTTTTATTGTAAAAACAAGGTTTCGCGCATAAACGACATAAAAACACGAACGAAATATCGAGTCATTCCACTATTTCGCTAAAAAAATTAGCCAATAGTTTTGCCTTTGCTAATTATCGTGCTAATTTTATCGGTAAATATACTAAAAATAGTAGCAACAAGATATTTGAGATAGAGATATTTCAGTTAAATCAGTGGATTATGAGAAATTCCTATTACACCGCTCCCGGGGAAGTACAGTTAAAGATCGAAAGCAAGAAACTACATTCTGGTAAATGTCAGGTGAAGTTTTATGTGATGAATGAAGGCACAAAAAACCTGTACGGTTATGCCCTGGTAGAATCAGGACGCACGGTAAAAGAGGTCGTGAATGAAATCAAAAACCGGCTGGAGGGAATACAAGGGTATGAAAGCTACTATCAAAGCCATTTATTTTCTATCCAAAAAAACCATCGGAACTTTGATGGAAATTTTATGATATTTAGGAATTGATTATATACCCTATGAGCATAGTAAGCCAAAACCTGAAATACCTGCGGAGACGAAGCGGCCTTACCCAGGAGCAGATGGCCGAGAAGATCGGCATTAAGCGTTCTCTGCTTGGCGCCTACGAAGAAGGCCGGGCAGACCCGCGCCTCAATAACCTGCTAAAAATATCGGAAATCTTTGGGATTGCGGTTGACAACCTAATTGGCATTGATCTCACGCAAAACAGCCCCACAGATGCCCTTCCCAAAAAAAACGGCGGAGCACCTAAGGTTCTTGCCATTACAGTTGATAATCAGGACAATGAAAATATTGAAATAGTACCTCAAAAAGCAGCCGCAGGCTACCTGAATGGGTATGCAGATCCTGAATACATAGAAGAACTGCCGAAATTCCAGCTGCCTGTACTTCCTAAAAACGCCACCTACCGGGCTTTCGAGATCAGCGGGGACTCGATGCTGCCCCTTCAACCTGGCACTATCGTTATAGGGCAGTATGTGGAAAGCGCCACCGACATAAAGAATGGAAAAACGTATGTGCTTGTTACCCAAAAAGAAGGGGTAGTTTACAAGCGCGTCTTTAACTATCTTGAAGAAAACGGTAAGCTGTTTTTGGTATCCGACAATACGCAATATTCTCCCTACGAAATTTCAGGTGAGGAAGTGCTGGAACTTTGGGAGGCCAGGGCATACATTAGCCTGCATTTTCCTGATCCCTCCGAGGGTGGCGAGGAGCAATTGTCATTGAAAAAACTATCTTCTATAGTGATGGAGTTACAGCAGGAAATCATCAAACTTAAAAACGGGTAAAGCCGGACGAAGTCGTACGACCCCGCCGGCTTTGGGGGAATTAAAACGTGTTTATGAAACAGAGTCTTAGTCCGGGATGCCGAAATGGGCTTTTACAGCTTCATAATTTTCGTAGTCCAAATCGGCCTTTCTACCTCCGGTAAGGACAGCCCCAGGCACCAATACATAGCGGAACTTGTAATTCGTCTCTAAGGTTTCCAAATCAGATGCATCGGCACTATATGCTCCCAGATATATCGTGTATTCTGAGCTCGAAGTGTACTTTCTCAGTATCACAGTGAAACTAACATCAGCGGGAGGATTGGTTAACGTCCGTACATGATTGTAGGTGTTGTCCTTATAGTAGATATGTACCATTCCTTTGTCGACAATATCTTCTGTCATATTTTCATCTGTTTGGTACCAAATGAGGTAGTTGGCAGAACTTTCGTACCATTCAGGCGTGATCCACTCTGAATACATCACGTTAGCCGTTCCTGGCTCACCTTGAAGGCCTTGTTCTCCTTGGGTTCCCTGCTCACCCTGATCACCTTTTGGGCCTTGTGGGCCGGGTTCGCCATCTTTAGAACATCCAGCAAACCCGACAATAGCTAATAATAAAATTACTCTAAGTGCTTTCATAATAAATAGTTTAGTT
>CAYUJK010000533.1:0-2608 GCA_964444895.1 uncultured Roseivirgaceae bacterium | reverse complement strand
AACCTGTATCAAAAGTTTAGGAAACTTCTATTCTATCCATTGAACTACGAGGCCATCATTGCTATCGGGATATTCTATCTCTGCCTACCGCAGGCAGGCATTGAACTACGAGGTCAAAATATTTGGTGATTTAATGATTTTGCGACTTACTGATTTACCACTCAAAAACCATCCCCCTTTTGGGAGCGCAAAAATAATTAATATGTTTCATTTTTCAAGTAATTCGGGAAAATGCTGTGATGTTTCTTCTTCACTTCTATCATCAGCTTACTGCGCAAATCGTCTATGTTTACTTTATCCTTTGCCGATATGTAGACTTTATGTCGCTCATCGCTAAACAGCTTATCGTGCATTTTAAAGTCCTGAACCTCCTCCCCTTCCTCTTCCTGTTGACTTATCTGGTCAATTTTATTAAACACATAGATCGTTGGCTTTTCCAGGGCGCCAATATCCGACAGGGTGTTTTCCACCACCTCAATCTGATCGTGATAGGCCGGGTGCGATATGTCCACCACGTGCAGCAGCACATCACTCTCAATCACCTCGTCAAGCGTAGACTTGAACGATTCTATCAAATGGTGGGGCAACTTGCGAATAAACCCCACGGTATCGGAGAGCAAAAACGGAACACGGTCAATTACCACCTTGCGCACCGTGGCATCCACTGTAGCAAAGAGCTTATCTTCGGCATGCACGTTTGATTTGGAAAGTAAATTCATCAAGGTAGATTTGCCCACGTTGGTATAGCCTACCAGCGCCACGCGCACCACATTTGACCTCGCCTTTCGCTGGGTATAGCTCTGGCGGTCTATTTTTTCCAGCTTTTTCTTCAGTAGCGCGATCTGATCGCGGATGATCCGGCGGTCGGTCTCGATCTCCTTCTCACCGCTGGTGCCCGTGCCACCACGTTGCCGCTCCAGGTGAGTCCACATGCGGGTAAGTCTTGGCATCAGGTATTGGTAGCGGGCCAGCTCCACCTGGGTTTTGGCCTGGGCGGTTTGCGCGCGTTTCAGAAATATTTCAAGGATGAGTAAGCTGCGGTCATAGATGCGACATTTCAGCACCTTTTCCAGGTTGCGCAATTGCGAGGGACTCAGGTCGTCATCAAATATCACGATGTCCGTTTCTGTAGCCCGCACATATTCAGATATTTCATCCACCTTTCCACTGCCCACAAAATACCGTGTGTCGGGTTTATCCAGTTTCTGGGTAAATGTCTTTTTGGTAGTAACCCCCAGTGTGCTGGCCAAAAACTCCAGCTCATCCAGGTACTCCTGCGCTTTATGAGCCGGCTGATGAGGACCAATGATGGCCACCAGCACGGCCGTTTCATTCTTCTTTTTTGTGCTTATAAAATTCTCCATGTATCGATTTTAGTCCCTCGCCCCAATTACCTTTTCAGCGGCAAAGTTATTTAATATTAAATTCATTATTTGAGCTAAAAATTCGTTCACGTCATTTTTTTTCACATTTTTACGAAACTATTTTTTCAATATGAAAATAGCCATTGTATTAAACACTTCCTGGAATATCTACAATTTCCGAAAGGGATTGGTAGAGGCCTTACTTGAAAACGGCCACAAGGTAGTGACAATAGCACCCCACGACAAATATTCCGATTTGCTTACCCAAATGGGCTGTGAGCATTTTAACGTACGGATGGACAGCCGCGGGGTTAACCCTATCAAAGATTTATTGCTCATTCTCGAACTATATTTGAAGTATAAACGGGCAAAACCCGACGTAATCCTTCACTACACCATTAAACCTAACATCTACGGCACCATCGCCGCGTCGATACTGGGCATACCGGTAATCAACAATGTGTGTGGGCTCGGAACGGCATTCCTCGACAAGAACTTTGCCTCGCGGATAGCTATTCTGCTATACCGTTTTGCATTTAAGTTCCCCCGGAAAATCTTCTTCCAAAACCAGGATGACATGGTGCTCTTCCGCAGAAAGAAAATCGTGAAAGAAGGAATATGCGACGTCCTTCCTGGCTCGGGCATCGACCTTCGCAAATTTGCCCCAATAAGCAAAAAAACAAATGAAAAATTCACGTTTCTGTTAATATCACGGCTTATCTATGACAAAGGGGTGATCGAGTACATAGAAGCTGTAAAAAGGCTAAAAGAAAAGGGGGTAGATGCGAAGTTTCAGATACTGGGCTCTATTGACGAAAAACACCGCCGGGGTATTCCGCGCAAAATCGTCGACAGCTGGCTGGCAGAAGGCATTGTTGACTACCTGGGCACTACAGGCGATGTGCGACATGCCATTTCCAACTCTGACTGTGTAGTGCTGCCATCGTATCGCGAAGGCACGCCCCGCACCCTGCTGGAAGCCGCCAGCATGCAGAAACCACTGATTGCCACTAATGTGCCCGGCTGCAACAACGTGGTGAAAGACAACTACAACGGCTTTTTATGCCGGCTAAAAGACAGCAATGACCTGGCCGAAAAAATGGAAAAGCTACTCCAACTGCCCGACGATCAGATCCGGGTCTTCGGCCACAACAGCCGAAAAGAAGTAGAACAAAAATTCGATGAGAAGTACGTCATCAATGCCTATTTAAATTCTATTATTGCCATAAAATGATTGTAAAAGA
>CAYUJK010000532.1:0-2634 GCA_964444895.1 uncultured Roseivirgaceae bacterium | reverse complement strand
AGCAAAAAGGCTTTAAAGTCCTTGGTATTGTACTTCGCCATGCCTTTTTTGCTCATGACGATGTTGCCGTCGGGAGAGATCACATAGGTAGTAGGGATAGAGGGGCTTTCGTAAATTTTTGGCAGCCGCGTTTTTAACTGATAAATGGGGAATCGATAACCTTTTTTGTTGACGAAACTTTTTGCCTTTTCAAAATTATCGTCCAGCGAAATCATCACAAACGCGACCTCTTCGTCGGCCAGGTCATTGTAGAGCGAGTTGATGTCCGGCATTTCTGCAATGCAGGGCGGGCACCAGGTGGCCCATAAATTCACGAAGATCGTTTTTCCTTTCAGTTCTTCGAAGTACATGATATTGCCCTCTACGTCTTCCAGGTGGAAATTGTAATCGGCCAGTCCCTGGAAGTTTTCCTCAGTGTCGGGTTGTATAATTCCGGTCTTTAAAATCAATCCTTGAAGTGCGCCCAGTATAGGAGTGTGTAAGCCGGTGAGGTACAAGGTACTTATGATGGCAATAAAAATTCCCCATTCCATCAGTTCCCGTTTCATTGATTTTTTCTTTGCCATTTTCTCGTGATTTTGCCTTTGAATGCGCTATTTTTGACCTCTGCACGCTAAGTTAACAGGAATAAATTAACATTATTAAGGAAATATCAGACAAAAAGAGAAAACAGATTTATATGGCTATTGTGTTCGTAGAAAAGATATCGGGAGAGCTGGGGTTAAACTTCAGGCAGGTGGAAGCGACGATCGAGTTATTGAATGAAGGCGCTACCGTACCGTTTATATCCAGGTACCGGAAAGAAAAAACGGGAGGCATGGACGAAGTGCAGATCGCAGCAGTACGCGACCGCTTCGCCCAATTGGTGGAACTGGAAAAGAGGCGAGATTTTATCAAAAAGACGATCAAGGACCAGGAAAAGCTTACCGACGAACTGGAAGCTAAAATAGATGCTGCTGAAACGCTGGCTGAGCTGGAAGATATTTATTTGCCCTATAAGCCCAAGCGAAAAACCAAGGCGACTGTGGCCCGCGAGAAAGGGCTGGAACCCCTGGCGACTTTGCTGTTTGAGCAGAAGAGCAATGACGTGCAGGCCGAAGCCGAAAAATACATCGATGAAGAAAAAGAGGTGAAGAGTGCGGAAGAGGCCCTGAGCGGCGCCCGCGATATCATAGCCGAGTGGATAAACGAAAATGCCGAGATACGGGCTAAAATACGCGAACTATTCAGCGATACCTCGGTCATCAGTTCTAAAGTGATCAAAGGCAAAGAAGAGGAAGGACAAAAATTCAAAGATTACTTTGAGTGGGAAGAACCGATAAAGAGCATTCCTTCGCACAGGCTGCTGGCTATCCGGCGCGGTGAGAAAGAGATGGTGCTGGCGGTGGACATAGCCCCTTCGGAGCAGGAAGCAATAGCTTTAATAGAGGAGCAAATAGTCAGGGGCCAATCGGAAAGTGCCGAACAGGTATCCATGGCGGTAAAGGATTGCTATAAGCGACTTATGAAGCCGTCGATGGAAACGGAAATGAGGCTTTTGTCGAAGAAAAAGGCGGACGAAGAGGCAATTAACGTGTTTAAGGAAAACTTGCGACAGCTCTTGCTGGCAGCGCCGTTGGGTGAAAAAAGCGTGCTTGCGCTTGATCCCGGTTTTCGCACGGGGTGCAAGGTGGTTTGCCTGAACAAACAGGGCAAGCTGCTCCACAACGAGACCATATACCCCAATGAACCCCAGAAACGCGTGATGGAATCTGCAGCGGCCATCAAGAGCATGGTGGAAAAATTCAACGTGGAAGCCATCGCTATTGGCAATGGCACCGCCAGCCGGGAAACAGAAGCGTTTGTGAAATCTATCGGTCTGCCCAAGGAAGTGGCCATCGTGATGGTGAATGAAAGCGGGGCCTCTATTTATTCGGCTTCAGACATCGCCCGGGAGGAATTTCCCGACTATGATGTGACCGTGAGAGGGGCGGTGTCTATCGGCAGGAGGCTCTTGGACCCGCTGGCAGAGCTGGTGAAAATAGATCCAAAAAGCATAGGCGTGGGCCAATACCAGCATGACGTAGACCAGACAATGCTGAAAAACAGCCTGGATGACACAGTGATGAGCTGCGTGAACGGGGTAGGGGTGGAGCTGAACACTTCTTCTAAGGAGTTGCTCTCGTATGTGTCGGGCCTGGGACCACAGCTTGCGAAGAACATCGTGGAATACCGCAACGAAAATGGGCCTTTTAAGTCGCGCGAGGACTTGAAAAATGTGCCGCGCCTTGGAGGAAAAGCCTTTGAGCAGGCGGCGGGCTTTCTGAGGATTCGGAATTCGGAGAATCCGCTCGACGCCAGTGCCGTTCACCCCGAGCGATACGAGATTGTGAAAAAAATGGCTGAAGATTGCCAGGCCACGGTGAGAGACCTGATGAGCAGCAACGAACTTCGAAGCAAGCTGAACCTGAAAACCTATGTAACGGAAGACTGTGGCATACCTACGCTTACCGATATCATGCAGGAATTAGCCAAGCCCGGCCTCGACCCACGCGATAAGTTTGAGATTGTGACCTTTAAAGAAGGCGTAAATGAGATCAAGGACCTCAAGGTAGGGATGCAACTGGATGGTGTGGTGACAAATGTGACGAATTT
>CAYUJK010000531.1:0-2639 GCA_964444895.1 uncultured Roseivirgaceae bacterium | reverse complement strand
ACCTTCTTGACTTTTTCGATGAGTGGGGCATTGGGGCCATCGAGGAGCGAGGCCAGCAGCTGGGGGTCGAAGTCGGGCTTTCCGGTGTGTTTCTCAGAAAAGATTTCGCGTTTCACCGAGCGAAAGTTCAAGGTAGATTCGCGACTGATCACGCCCAGCACTTCTTCTATTTTTTGTAGAGTGTCCCGCACCTCTGCTTTGTATTCCTGGTTGTTTTTGGTGTGTATTCCTGCTATTTTTAGCCCAATCTCGGTCAGACTTTCTTTTCCGGTGAGATCCAATTGCCCGGTGGCATTGCGGATTTGCTCCTGCCACTGTTTTAGCTGGTCAGGAGATGGTGGCGCCGAGAGGTCCAGGAAGCTGAGCAGTGCGCTTTGCTCATCGGCTGTGAGCCACGGTTGTTTTTCGATGTGCGACTTGATGGCCTCAAGCTCGCTGGGTGTGAGCACAGCATCGGACCATACCGTATAAAATACCGGCAAAAAGGCGTACAATGTAGGGTTGTTTTTAGCAGCAGGAGAGTTTATCATAGGTATTTTGTTTTCTTGGAGGGTATAAATTCTTTTAAAAATTTCTTCGAAAAAGGAATATTTCCTCTAATTTTAAGCATTAATAAGTAAATAATACTCATGAAAAAAGGTAAAGTAAAGTTTTTTAATAGCTCAAAAGGTTTTGGGTTTATTGTGCCTGACGACGGCGGTGATGACATCTTTGTACACCAAAGTGGTCTTATTGACAAGATTCGCGAAAACGATGAAGTTCAGTACGATGTAGAACAGGGCAAAAAAGGCCTTAATGCTGTGAATGTGGAGGTGATCAAGTAATTGCGAACCTGCCTGCGGTAGGCAGGTAAAAAAATAGAAAGAACCTGGCCACTCGAAACACACTTTCGAGTGGCTTTTTTTTGATATCTGTTCAGATTTGCATTACCTAAAGCGGAAAACTCCGTGAATTCCCACACAGATGTTCGGAAGATGCTCAGACTTTGACCAAGGCATTACCAGCCAACAAACTGCAAAATCCAGGCTGTAGATACACCTTCCTAACTCACCATTACTTGCTCCATGAATTCGTCAAAGGTGGTAGCTTTATCCACATAACGCTCAGGGAAAATTTCTACGATTCTGTTGGCGACAGTTTGCGTGAAAGTGTGGTCGTGCGAGGTGAACAATACCGTACCGGGGAAATCGCGCAGAGAATTATTAAAAGCAGTAATCGACTCCAGGTCGAGGTGATTGGTAGGCTCGTCCAGAATCAGCAAATTGGCGCTGGCAAGCATCATTCTTGAGATCATGCAGCGCACCTTCTCGCCACCCGAGAGCACGCTGCACTTTTTGAAAGTCTCTTCACCGGAGAAAAGCATTTTCCCCAGAAATCCCCTGATATAGGTCTCGTCTTTTTCTCCGTCGGAGAACTGACGGAGCCAATCGATGAGGTTATCATTCGACTGGAAGTATTTCTCATTTTCGTTTGGCAGGTAGGCCGTGGTAATCGTTTGCCCAAATTTAAATGTGCCCGCGTCGGCTTTTGCTTCGCCCATCAAAATCTGAAAAAGTGTGGTGATAGCGAGGCTATCTTTTGACAGAAAAGCAATCTTATCGCCCTTGTTTACGAACAGGTCAAAATCTTTGAAAAGCTGCTTTCCATTCAAGGATTTGGACAAGCCCTCGATTTCGAGAATCTGGTCTCCTGCCGGGCGGTTTTGGGTAAAAATGATGGCAGGGTACTTACGGCTCGACGGCTGGATTTCTTCGACGTTAATTTTCTCCAGTAATTTCCGCCTGCTGGTGGCTTGTTTGGATTTGGAAGCGTTGGCGCTGAAACGCGAGATAAACTCCTGCAATTCTTTTTTCTTGTCTTCTGCTTTTTTGTTGGCCGAAGCCCGCTGAGCCAGCGCCAGTTGGCTGGACTCGTACCAGAATGTGTAGTTGCCGGTGAAAAGGCGGATGGCCGCAAAGTCGATATCAACAATATGTGTACACACCGTGTCCAAAAAGTGCCTGTCGTGCGAAACCACAATCACCGTATTTTTGAAATCCAGCAGGAAGTCTTCAAGCCAGGTGACCGTTTTTATATCCAGGTCGTTGGTAGGCTCATCCAGTATCAGGATGTCGGGATTTCCAAAAAGCGCCTGAGCCAGTAGCACCCGCACCTTCTGGTTGCCGTTTAGCTCTTTCATTTGCTTGTAGTGGTGGGCCTCTTCGATCCCCAGTCCGCTGAGCAATGCCGCGGCATCTGACTCGGCATTCCATCCATCCATATCGGCAAAAGCAGCTTCCAGCTCTGAGGCTCGAATGCCGTCTTCTTCTGAGAAATCAGCTTTGGCGTAGAGGGTTTCTTTTTCTTTGATATTGCTCCAAAGTTTAGTGTGCCCCACGATTACGGTGTCCAAAACCGTAAATTCGTCGAATTCGAAGTGATTTTGCTTCAGTACCGCCATTCTTTTGCCTGGCTCTATGGCTACCTGGCCGCTGTTGGGCTGTACTTCGCCGGAGAGGATTTTTAAAAAGGTAGACTTGCCCGCGCCGTTAGCACCGATGACCCCATAGCAGTTGCCCGCTACAAATTTCATGTTTACTTCGTCAAATAGAACTCTTTTGCCGTACTGCAGCGACAGGTTTTGTGTGGATATCATGCAT
>CAYUJK010000530.1:0-2649 GCA_964444895.1 uncultured Roseivirgaceae bacterium | reverse complement strand
TATCGCTCTGATTTCTCATAGTCGGAGAGCAAACTATGCTTTCGAAGTTCTTTGCTGATTCCTTCACATTCAGCAAAGAATTTTCTGGTAGACTTGAGGTGAAGGAGAAACCAAAATTCCAGGCATGGAGTATTTACCAACACGTTGACATTATCGTATCGGGCAAGCCTTTCTACATACTCTTTGAACTCCTGGAGCTTAGATTTTTGGCCTGCCTTGGACTGGGCATTTTCCCGCAGTATAGTATCCAGGTCGATTAGCCATATTACTTGGTCGTAGTATCTTGCATTTTCCTTTACGGTTTCAAATTGTTCCTTCAACTTCTTTTTGGCAGGAAGCTCCGGTTTTACATCAATTCGTGGCAGCCGCTCATGCCGCTTCATCATCTGGAAATACCAGATTTCGGTTTCCCCATCTACAATTATTGAGAAGATTTTCTTCCCGGCGCCCTTTCTGAACTGCCTACTCCTCGCCATCCTCCCGGTCTATGTAATAATCGCCCAGATCAGGCACAGCGCCCAATTTCCCAATTTTATAGGCGTTGAATACGGATGAAGTATTTCGAACTACGGAAGAATCAAAGTCCGTGAGAGAAAAAAGATCCGTGCTTCCATCTTCTTTTTTCTCGGTAAACCATATCACATCATTCCGGTAGATGTCCCGTTCCATAAGCAACTCCCGGTAGTGCGTGGTGGCGATTAGCTGTGAATGTTTGGCATTGGCCAGGAAGGCCAACAGAAAGTGCTTCAGCAGATCGGGATGGAGGGATGCCTCCAATTCATCAATAGAAAAAACAATTGCATTCCGCATCATTAAGTCCAACAACCCACTAAACTGGTAGTAACGCTGAGTGCCCGCAGATTCCTCACTATATGCCAGCTTATATTGCTGGTATCCTTCAACCTTATGTTGAAAAAAAACCTCCTTGCTTTCCAACTTCCCAGCTCTCCAAATTTCATTGAGCTTGTTGCCGGGAAGCGCCAATGCCTTGGAAAGGAAGTTGATGTGTTCTTCTCTTACCATATTGTTGTCTTCTTCGCCAAGAATGATATCGGATATCTTAAAATCAGCTTTTTTTAGAAATTCGACCACATTTCTCTTGTTAATCTCCTCACTTTCAATTTTGCTGGAAACATAATGGAAGAGGTTTTGCCCCGGCTTTATGATGGGCTTCAGTGTATTGGTAAACCAGTCTATTACTTCTTGAAGTTCACTCGATTCAAAGTTTGTCTTCAGATAGCCTCCCAATACAGTGTTGTTCCATAAGGTATTAGCTTCCAGTATGGCTTTGTGTTCTCTATTGATTTTTATTTTCCCGCCAAACTGTACTTGGGTAAGTTGCTTTTTGGCGTCTGTGGTTCTTTCATACACCAGGGCCTTATTAGGATTGTGGTAATAAAGCTTTTCACTGAAAATAGTGCGCTGGCTCAACTCTACTTCATAAGAATATTTTATTTGGTTGTGAACGAACTCCAGGGCAAATGATGATTTCTTTGTGGGTGTTTCCGGATCAAATAAAAAGGGAGTGAAATCAAATTCTTCAGTTCTTTTCTCCAAAGGCTCCAGAACTATTTTCCGCAGAAAATCCAGCGCGAGAAGTATAGTTGTTTTGCCCGATGCGTTGGCGCCGAATATTAAACCGACTTTTAGCAGCCTTAATCCTGCCTTGGGCTCTGCTATGTAGTATTCGTGTAGCTCATCCGGATGGGATGCCTCAAAACTAAGAGCTATTTTCTCTTTTACGGAACGAAAATTTTCAAATGAAAAATTAATGACCATCTATATTAGATAGATTTTACCGGCAAATTTGTAATACATTTACAAATATACAACAAAATTAAGATAAATAAATATCTTTTTACTTTTAAAAAAAGCCTCCCGTTTCCAGGAGGCTTTTTTGGGCTAAGCTGCTTCGGGTATACCTTTGTACCAGTTGATCTTTCGGGTGAGGTACATGAGCAGGGCCAGGATCAGCAATAGCCCCACGCTGCCCACCAGCAGGGAGTAATCCTCCATCCGCACGATGACATACATGAAGACATAGAAAAAGGAAAGGGTAAGAGACATTTGTATGCCCGCACCCTTGTGCCTGAAAAATGTTTTCGAATACCAGCTTATCAATGCTACAATGGCCAGCGCTGCTATCACATAAGCTGCATCGAAACCGGCGTGTTCAGATACGGAAAGCAGAAGCGTATAAAAGAGACATAGCGCCAGGCCTACGATGATATACTGGAAGGGGTGAATCCGTATTTTGGTAATCACCTCGGCCAGGAAAAACACCAGGAAGGTGAGTGCAATGAGCAACACCGCATATTTGGCCGTTCGTTCTATTTTTTGATAGTGCCCCGCCGACTGGAACAGTTCTACCCCGAAAGCAGAGTTGTTGCTGTAGGCCACGTCGCCGGTCCATTGCTGAGGAAAGTTACGGTTGAAATGGAGGATCTGCCACTGGGCGGTGAAGCCCTCTTCACCGACCTCCCGGGGATCGGGCAGGAAGCTGCCGCTGAATTTTGGATCAGGCCAGGCACTTCGCATGTTCACGGCTGTTTCCTTGCCTACCGGCACAAAGCAAAACTGCTGACTACCTTTGAGTAGAATCTCGGCCTCAAAATAATACTCCTCCTGTTCATTCAGATTGTTCAACGC
>CAYUJK010000529.1:0-2663 GCA_964444895.1 uncultured Roseivirgaceae bacterium | reverse complement strand
GTGAAAGGACTAAAGCCCTGGGGTGTACTTTCATTTTTTAACCCGTGCCCTAAAGGACACGGCAATTGATCTTACTCAAAAGCAAAAAGGAACAAGCCCGCCCATACAGACGGATTTGTTCCTCACAGTTAATTCAATTAGATTATGCCTGCGGATTTAAGATTTTTTAAAAAAATGCTCCGTTAGGCCCTATGCCAGCTGGGTATGTTTTTATGAATGTTCCGGTGGCCGAGTACCGGCTGAAGGAGCCGTTTGAGGTGAACGACGGGGCCTCTCCGGCATAAATTTCGTTTGTGCCTGCATTGTAATTGAAGCCGTAAAACGACTTTCCACCGATAAGCGGGGTGGCCGCCAGTTCGTCGTCGTCGATCTGAAAAGCGTAGATGCCGGTGATACCGCCGCCGATGTACAGCGTTTCGCCGTCGGCATTTATTTGCAACTGGCGAGGGTGTCCTTCTTCAAACAGCATAATTTCCTTTTCTACAGCATAATTCCCCGCTGACAAGCGGTAGAGCTTTGAGGGCAAATGGCCCACTACATTCCAGTCTACGTCGTACTCTATCGAGCCGGCACACAGCACCCACACATTATTATTTTTGTCTTTCACCATTTTCGTGGGGTTGTATCCTACCTGGATGGTATTTGTCACCGCAAGTGTAGCCAGGTCAATCACCGACACAGTGGAGTCAAGCCCATAGCCTCCTGCGTTGGCTACAAGAAGATCGTTTCCATTGAGCAAGAAACCCTCCGGTCCGGAGCCTACCTCTACGCTGTCAGTAAGGGTAAGATTGTCGAGGTCTACCTCCATCACCTTGCCGCCGTTTCCCCACTGGCTCACGTAGCCTTTCCTGCCTGAAAAGGCCATAAATCGCGGGCTGTTGACGCCTTCTATTACACCCTTTTCCTGGAAGCTCAAGTCGGTCACCTCTACTTTACCGGAGTTGTTAACAATTAGGTACACAATGTCGTCATGCACATAGCCCGACTGCAGCACATCGCCCAGGGGCCGGTTGTTTTCTTTGGTAAAAATATTCTGCACAACAGAATCGCCTTCGTAGCTATAGAAAGTAACTGAAGCATTGCCTTGACCGAAAGTACCTTCATTGAGGATAAAGGCTCCGCCGGCATATACACCTGGCTGCTCCGAGGGTCCCTCATCGTCCGTATTACACGCCGACAAGATGGCTAAAAACAAAAGCGCCACCAGGCGGAGGTTTCCGAGGGTTTTGACTCTAAAAATAGTGCTTGCAAATGATGGAATGGATTTTTTCATTTTGGGATTTATTTATGTTGTTTAAAGTTTAAGGCATACATAAGTGACAGATGGTAATTCCTGCCGGGCATGGCATACCAGGCCATTATTTCGTATTCGGTATCCCAGACATTCTCTACCGTAAAGCCTACCTGCAGGTTGCTTGAGGCTACTTCCAGTTCATAATTTATTTTTACTGCACCCAGGTGATAGGCGTCCAGGTAGTTGGAATTGTCGTAAAGCCGGCGGCCGTAGAAATTATGGATGTATTGGACACCGGCATTTTTGTAAGAAATGGCCAGGTCTGCTTTCCAGCGATCGCGGGGGATGTAGGCCGGTTCGCGTTCGTCGGTTTCTCCCCCCTGGAAGCTCTCAGAAATAGTGGCCTGGGTATAGTGGTAAAAGCCGGAGGAACTAAATTTCCACGGATTTAGCCGATACTGAGCGCGGTACCGGATTTCGGCGCCGAGGGTCTTGCCCGCTTTTTTGTTCTCGGGCTTCCACACGCCCATATTATCGGGCATCCAGATAATCCAATTATTGATCTTTGAATAGTAAAGGCTTGGGTCAACTTCGAACGCAAATTGACTTGTGCCGGCTTTCCAGGTGAAGCCCGTCTCGTAGTTCCATCCCGACTCGGGAACTAGATCGGGATTGCCGCTGGTATTGGATGTAGTACGCCAGTAGAGGTCGTTGAACGTGGGTATCCTGTAGTTTTTTGAGGCGCTCGCCTTTAGGGTTAGCGCAGAATGCACCTTGTAATTCGCCCCCAGCGAATAGACTAGCGGTGTTGTGGCTCCGTTGAATAGCTCTTCTCTGGCGCTGAGCACCGCAACCACCCGGCTGTCAAACAGTTCCACCCGGTAGTTGGCAAAGGCCGAAACGCGGTTTCGCACAAAATCTTCATTGTAGCCGTCAGAAATTGCCTTTTCGAGGGTGTAGTTTATGCCAGCGTTCAGCGATTGGTTTTCGCTGAGCAAAAACTTATTCTCTACCTCATTGATCGACGAATAGGTGTAGTGGTTGCTCACCGGCGAAGGACCGTCGGGATCGCGGTACAGCAGTTCGTTGTACAGGAAGGCGCTTCTTATGGCAGTATTGAGTTTGGCAGTATTGCGGTTCCAGCTTACCGAAGCCCTCAGGTCATTGTCTTCCTGGCTGGCTTTGCTTGGCACGGTGGTGGTCATCAGCGTTTGTATGTCTTTATGAAAATGCTGGTACCAAAGGGACGTCTTCAGGTACGACCGTTCTCCGGTGATCCATTGGCTTTCCTGCATGATACCTGCCTGCCGGAATCCGGCATTGGTTTGTGTTTGTTCGGGCCTGCCAAAGCGCGCTCTGTTCGTGAAAGTGAAGTCGTTATCCGCCTGTTGCATCGTCGCGCCCAGTGATCCGTGAAATCGTCCACCAC
>CAYUJK010000528.1:0-2671 GCA_964444895.1 uncultured Roseivirgaceae bacterium | reverse complement strand
TACCAGGGATCATACCAAGGATCGTAGAAGGGGTCATACCACCCTCCATACCAGGGATTTCCCCACATGCTGTAAGGCCTATAGCCATAGTATCCTGTTCCCCACATCATGGAAACTCCGAAGCCTGAATAAGGATAGCCCCATCCCATGCCCCAGCCAGGACCCATTCCATAGCCGAATCCCATGTTCCAGTTTACATTGCTGGTGGGATATCTGTAGTAGTCAGGCCTGCTGGTATGAGATGCCTGGAGCAGCTCAGATTGATTATCCTGGATTCTTTCTTCTGTTTCGACGTAGTAATCGTCTTCGGTATATTCCGTAGTGGTAGCCCTTTCGGGAGCTTCATATTGCGTTTCTTGTGTGGCGCTGTAGCGGGCCAGGTATTCGGGGTTTACATTCTTAGCAGAATACTCTTCCGTGCTAAGAGGCACATCATTCTTATTTGTCTCAGCCACCGTGGGGGCTTTGATCTTGCTCTTCATTTCCTTTTGCGTTTTTCGGTCAGACTTATTGAAGTATAAGTCATCGTATTCTACGCTTTGGGCATTTACACCGGAAATGAAAAACGCTCCTGTTAGAATTAGAGTGGCTTTTATTGTGTTTCCCGCTTTCATATCTCTTTAGTTTATAATCCTGCTATTTTAGTGAAATTAACGCTTAAAAGCTAAATTAAGTTAAATTATCTGGCTAAAAAACTATATTTGCCAGTCCAAGAACAACAGTATCAGTTTCAAATATCATACCAAAAAAATACAATGAGTAAAGGGCTGCCGAAACGAAGTGAAGACTATTCTGCGTGGTACAATGAACTAATAAAAAAGGCCGATATGGCCGAAAATTCGCCGGTAAGAGGATGCATGGTGATCAAGCCCTATGGGTATTCGATATGGGAAAAGATGCAATCGGCTCTGGATGGCATGTTTAAGGAAACGGGCCATACCAACGCTTATTTTCCTCTGTTCATACCAAAATCCTATTTAAGTAAGGAAGCCGACCATGTGGAAGGTTTTGCTAAAGAATGTGCGGTGGTGACCCACTACCGCCTCAAAAATGCGGAAGATGGAAGCGGAGTGATCGTAGATCCCGAGGCAAAACTGGAAGAAGAATTGATTGTAAGGCCTACCTCCGAAACGGTGATCTGGAGCACGTACCGCAACTGGATTCAATCCTACAGAGACCTGCCACTACTTATTAACCAATGGGCAAACGTGGTTCGTTGGGAAATGCGTACGCGACTTTTCCTTCGAACAGCCGAATTTCTTTGGCAGGAAGGACATACGGCGCATGCCTCCAAAGATGAAGCCGTAGAAGAAACCATGCGCATGATGAATGTGTATGCGGAGTTTGCCGAAAAATACATGGCATTGCCGGTATTGAAGGGAGTAAAAACGGAAAGCGAACGCTTCGCCGGCGCAGTAGACACCTATTGCATTGAAGCCCTCATGCAGGATGGAAAAGCACTTCAAGCCGGCACTTCTCACTTTTTGGGGCAAAATTTTGCCAAAGCATTTGATGTGAAATTTGCCAACCAGGAAGGTGGACTTGACTACGTATGGGGCACGTCCTGGGGCGTGAGTACCCGCCTGGTGGGAGGGTTGATCATGGCGCATTCCGATGACAATGGCCTGGTGCTGCCTCCCAAGCTGGCGCCGCTGCAGGTGGTAATAGTGCCTATTATCAAGAGCAAAGAGCAGTTGTCAGAAATAGCCGAAAAACTTGAACCCTACATGAAGGAACTGAAAGCAAGCGGCATCACTGTGAAGCTGGACGATCGCGATACGCATAAGCCCGGATGGAAGTTTGCCGAGTATGAACTAAAAGGTGTTCCGGTGCGGCTGGCAATGGGGCCCCGCGACTTGGAAAACAACACCGTTGAAATAGCCCGGAGAGACACCCTTGAAAAAGAGGTGGTGGCGTTGGACGCAGCCGTGGCAAAGGTAAAGGCTCTGCTGGAAGAAATTCAATCGAACATCTACAAGAAAGCTGTCGATTTCCGAAAAGAGATGACTACTGAGGTTTCCTCTTACGACCAGTTTAAGCAAGTGCTTGACGGAAAAGGCGGGTTCATTAAAGCGCACTGGGATGGCACAGCCGAAACGGAAGAGAAAATCAAAGACGAAACCAAAGCAACTATACGGTGTATTTTGCTGGACGAGCCTGGAGAAGAGGGCACGTGCATCTATTCAGGAAAACCTTCAAAAAGAAAAGTAGTTTTCGCACGGGCGTATTGATTTTTTTGCTTACTTCATATATTTAAAAAGCAAAACTTTTTATAGCGCCAAATGGACTGGATACTTGTCATTGTTCTTGTACTTCTCGGGATTTCTTTGATTGTGATTGAAATCATTTTTGTGCCCGGGACCACGGTAGTTGGTATTCTCGGAATCGGCCTTGCCGCTTATGGGGTATATCATTCCTTTATTTCATTTGGCAAGGGCCCCGGACTGATGGTGCTCGTCTCCACCATAGTGGTAGGTGGAATCGTGACGGTCATCAGTTTTAAATCGGGTGTGTGGGACCGGTTTTCTCTTAAAAAATCTATTGATAGCAAAGTAAATGATGAATATGAACTCAATCTTGAGCTAAACCAGGAAGGCCGGGCAGTATCGGCTCTCAGGCCTATTGGAAAGGCGGAGTTTAGCGACAAGGAGTACGAGGTCCAAACCATAGG
>CAYUJK010000527.1:0-2676 GCA_964444895.1 uncultured Roseivirgaceae bacterium | reverse complement strand
CGATGTAAACAATTAATCCTAAATTGCGTTCTCTTTTTGTGAAATTTCTATTGTATGCAAACTTTTCTTATCAATATCTGTTGTGCTTGCTGTTGTTGTTGCAGAACCTATATAGGGAAGGAAAGGTTGCGTCTTTATGCATAAAACATAGATACAAGGAATTAAAAAAAGGCCTTTCCAACCCCGGGAAGGCCTTTTTTATTTACCAAAACAGAGATGATTACACAGGAAATAGATTTGAAATTGACAGAGCAACTGGACGTGATTGGAAAGTTTATAGGCAATACGCCTCTTTTTCCCATTACGCGCCTCCACGCCAATGAGAACGTGAAGATCTTTGCCAAACTCGAATGGCAACAATTAGGTGGCAGCGTCAAATCACGGCCAGCATTCAATATCATCAAAAATGCTATCCTGAGTGGCGAACTGAGCCCTGAGAAAAGGTTGCTGGATGCTACCAGCGGCAACACGGGGATAGCCTATGCCGCCATCGGCGCAGCCCTGGGAATTCCTGTGACAATATGTCTTCCGGAAAACGCCTCCGAAGAGCGAAAAACAATATTAAAGGCTTACGGCGCCGAAATCATCTTTACGTCCAAGTTTGGCTCCACCGATGAAGCCCAGGAAATAGCACAAGAGCTGTCTCTGAAAAATCCTGATAAATATTACTATGCCCGTCAGTACCAAAATGAGGCTAACTGGAAGGCCCACTACCATACTACAGCCGAAGAAATATGGAGACAAACGAACGGAGAGATTACCCATTTTGTAGCGGGACTGGGCACCACCGGCACATTTACCGGTTCGAGCAGGCGATTGAGGGAATTAAACCCCGATATCCGGTTGATATCCTTACAGCCCGATTCTGCCTTACACGGCCTTGAGGGATGGAAACACCTGGAAACAGCCATCGTGCCTACCATTTATGACCCTACCATTGCCCACCAAAACCTGGAGATGGATACCTACAACGCCTACGACACCATAAAGCAGGTAGCAGCTAAAGAAGGACTACTCATAAGCCCCTCTGCTGCTGCCAACCTAAATGGCGCCCTGCAGGTAGCCGACCAACTTGATGCGGGAGTGATTGTAACCGTATTCCCAGACAATGCTGAAAAGTATAGTGAAGTAATCAATAACCTTTTTTAAAGAAATGGATTTCTTACCACTCCGAATTGAAAAACAAGCGCTCAACAACATGATCGCCGATCTCGAAAGCGCCTACCCGGATGAGGGGTGCGGCTTTTTATATGGACAAGACGGGCAAGAAAGAGTGATTACCGAAGCCGTGAAGGTGGTAAACAGCAAAGAAGGTGATAAGCGCAGAAGGTTTGAAATAGGGCCACTGGATTATATAAAAGGAGAGCGGTATGCCGATGAAAACAACCTGAAGCTATTGGGCGTTTATCATTCACATCCCAATCATCCCGCACGACCGTCGGTGCACGACCTGAACCAGGCTTTCCCCTATTTCTCGTACATCATCGTATCGGTGAATGAGGGAACAGCGGGAGACATTACTTCATGGCAGCTTGACGAAAAAGGTGAATTTCAGGAAGAGAAGATATTGGATACTCAGCGTGCTTCCGTAGACGCTGTAGATGAAACAAGTAAAAGCAAAAATTAATTAATAAAAAGAAACGATGGCGAAAGTGATTATTCCTACTCCACTGCGAAAGTTTACGAACAACGAAGGTTCTATCAACACGAGTGGATCTACAATCAAAGAAGCAATTCAGGAACTGACAGAAACATTTCCTGACCTCAAAAAACATGTGTATGACGAAAGCGGAAATATTCGAAGTTTCGTGCGCATATATGTGGGCGACGATGACATCAAAGCCCTACAGAATGAATCGACGCCACTCAAAGAAGACTCAGTAGTGAGTATCATTCCGGCGATTGCGGGAGGGGTGTAGAGTGGCAATAGGCAGTCACTCGATTGTGGTCGGTATTCTGTGTTCAGTAATCAGTAAACACTGAATACTATTTTAATCTACTCAATCAACCTGCCTGCCGTAGTAGGTAATTTCAGGTCAGACGATAGTCAGACCTAATTTTTAATTTGAAAATAAAATACAGGAAACATAACAATGAGTAACATACAATTTTCAAAAGAAGAACTGGAGCGATACAGCAGGCACCTGATCATTCCCGAGTTCAACATTGAAGGCCAGCGAAAGCTGAAAGCCTCCAAAGTACTGATAGTAGGTACAGGTGGATTGGGAGCGCCTTTGTTGCTTTATTTAACGGCTGCAGGAGTTGGAAATATCGGCATCCTCGATTTTGACGTAGTGGATGAAACCAACCTGCAACGGCAGGTGCTTTTCACCGTTGACGACGTGGGGCGGCCCAAAGCTGTGGCCGCCAAGGAACGCCTGGAAAAGCTAAATCCGCACGTCAACTTCACTGTTCACAACGTGCAACTCACCAGCGCCAATGCCCTAGACATCATCAAGGGCTACGATGTGGTGGCCGACGGCACCGACAATTTCCCGACACGGTATTTGGTGAACGACGCCTGCGTGATCCTGGGCAAACCCAATGTGTACGCCTCAATATTCCGGTTTGAAGGGCAGGTTTCCGTTTTTAATTATAAAAAGAGTGACGGGACTTTCGGGCCTCACTACCGCGACCTCTTCCCTACCCCTCCGCCTCCGGGCCTGGTGCCAAGTT
>CAYUJK010000526.1:0-2696 GCA_964444895.1 uncultured Roseivirgaceae bacterium | reverse complement strand
CGAAACCATCTCCTTCATCATAAACGTTAGCCGTGAGGGGGATAAATTTCCGGTTTATGTACCCGGTTCTACTTCCACTACTCACGTTCCGGTAGCAACCGCCTGTGTAGAGGTTCGCATAGCGATGTTCCTCCTCATCGTCTGGCATGGAACCCTGAACGACTTGCACTCCATCATAGGCGATATCATTATAAAATCTTGGATCACGTCCGCTCCACGGATGTTGTGGATCGTAACCAGACTCAGGGTCTGCCTGTGTGATATCGTCAGGAAGGGGCAGCCCATTGGCCATGCCATAAAAATTGACATAATTGGCTGTAGGTAAGAACTTAATACCATCACCTCCTACAATACCGGAGATGTACTGACGGCTGGTGCCATACCTTGATCCAAACGCATCCACGAACGGATTTCGGAAAATAGCTTCTGTTCCGCCCGGAAGCGCCCAGCTTTGTCCGATAGTGAAAAAATTGTCAGAATAATCTTCAAATGGAAGCAATGCATACTGTGTCTGTCCTCCCTCGACCAATGCCAACAACTCCCCGAATGCCTCGGCAGACTGTTGGGCATATTCTTGATTATAGGTCTTGCTACCTGTTGATTCATAATTCATGAGGGGACTCGCAGCCCACAGGTAGTTTTTACCCAAGTATCCCAAGGCCATTATCTTATTGGCTCTCAGTCCGTTCTTTCCCAATGTTTGGGAACCCGCAGTCGTTTGGTCCCAATCAATAGGCAAAAGGTCTGCTGCCCTTCTCAGGTCCTGCGCCACCTTATCAGCACACTCGTGGTAGCTCAAACGCGGCTCACGCAATGCCTCATCACCTGGAAGTACCCTGTCTATGTAGGGAAGCCCTCCAAAATACTGGATGAGCTGAAAGTGAAACCAGCCTCTGAAAAACAAAAGCTGTCCTTCGATTAAGTTCCTCTCCTCGGCTGTGGCGTCGGTCATTCGATCAAGGTTCTCAAGACCGATGTTTGCTTTTCTGATTCCCCTCCATGCGAGTGGCCATAAGCCCTTCCTGAACCGTTCATTTGGGTCAGTGGTGGCATCGTTGTGATCCATCCAGCCGGCGCCCCAACCATCGTGTTCGGACTGCCAGCCCCAAAAATCACCATTCTCAATCTTCACTCCGAAATGGAAATTGTTGGCTGTTGACTGAATCTCGTCATCACCCCAGTTGAATGAATTCGTCCAATATCCATTGGTAAAATTGGGAATGGACATATAGAGCTCTTCTGTAAATCCCTGGAAATTCTGGAAATTCAAGAAGGGAGTATCTGCTGAAATAACCGAATCAGGTGTTCTTTCCAGATACTCCTCACAGGATAGTATCACCAGAAGTGTAGCCATGATAATGCTACTCCTTGATATGGTTTTTATAAATGACTTCATGTATTTTTAATTTTATTGATACCTCGTATTGATGAATATTTAACTCTGTCGTGTCGGTATGTAAAACCTTAGAATGTGACATCTAAACCTAAGTTAAATCGTCTCACAGTTGGGTATGCCCCTTGCGAGGCCCAACCTGTTCCCGCAAAATTCGACTCCCTGTCGTCGGGCATGTCCGTCCAGAGCAGGAGGTTGTTACCGTTTACATAGATGCGAAGGCTTTGTAGTCCCACTTTATTCACAAAACCTGAGGTAAAGCGGTAAGCGATCTCTGCATTTTTCAAGCGCAGATAAGAACCGTCGTAAAAATGCCGGTCTCCTAAATTATACCCTGCGGTATTTGTCTTCCACCGCGGCATAGGAGTATCCGCATCCATGTTTTCTCTGGACCAGAAGGTGCCTTGATCATAGACATTGTTCATTTGTCCTCCAAGGCTGTTAAATACCACCTGGCGTGTTACATTATTAACCCCATAGAATTGAACAAATGCACTAAAGCCTTTCCATTCGAACCCAACAGTAGTTGTATAGGTGTTTTGAGGTACGCCCGAATATCCGTAGGGCGCTGAATCGAAATTATCGATCACACCGTCTCCGTTGTAATCAATAATATGATAGTTGCCCGGGATTTTATTTTGATTATTGGCATTGTGCTGGGTGCTGGCATACAGCTCATCCCAGGTGTTATAAAAACCACCGCCAATGTGTGTACGGGCCTGGCCTAGCTGATAACCTGCGTCTTTTTGGTAATCATTCAACAACAGTGCGTCATCCCGCTCTATTACTTCATCTTTTGCATGCGTCATAGCAAAATTGGCCCATGCCTTGATGCCGTTACCAAAAGTGTGGTTAATGCCAAGCGTTATTTCATAGCCCTGAGTTTGAACGCGACCTAAATTTGCCGCGGGGGCTTCGGCGCCGAAGTAAGACGGTATAGCCCTCCCATCTTTCATCAGAATATCCTTCCGGTCGTTTCTGAAAACGTCAAAGGTACCATCTATGAATCCGTTCAGGATGGTGAACTCCATACCTAAGTTGTACATGTATGCCGTCTCCCAACGTACCGATGGGTTACCCACCCCTGTTTGTCGATACCAGGTGTAAGGACTGGCCTCACTTTGCCAACCCAATAATCCCATTTTTGAATTCTGACCATATTCCCAGGTGTCCATAAACAAAAAGCGGGCGTCAATACCATCATCCCCCACTTCCCCGTAGGAAGCGCGAAGCTTTAACATGTCGAGGAAAGAAATAGACTTCATGAAGTTTTCTTCCGAAAGCATCCAACCAAGACCACCGG